>CAZQYD010000030.1:0-12290 GCA_964597465.1 uncultured Piscirickettsiaceae bacterium
GACTATTTTGCCACAGGATATTTGGGTACTAGCAATGTTGTTGTTGTTTGGTTCGCTTGCGCTCGCCGCCGTGACTGCCGTTGCTGGGCGGGCTTGGTGTGGTTATGCTTGTTTTCAAACCGTCTGGCAAGATGTTTTTACTTGGTTGGAAGAGTATTTTGAAGGTTCGCCCAATAAACGAATTAAAATGGAAGAAGAACCTTGGTCATGGAAAAAATTAAAACCTAAATTACCAAAATGGGCGATTTGGGCGTTTATTTCGTTCATGACATCTTTTTCGTTCGTTGCTTTTTTTGACCCTGCTTTGGATCTTTGGTATCGACTATTTCTGTTTGAATGGACGTCAACTGAAACCAGTATTATTCTAATATTAGGTGCTCTAACTTACTTTTTCGCAGGTATTTTGCGTGAGCAAACCTGTATGGGGTTTTGTCCTTATGCACGTATTCAAGCGGCAATGATTGATACCGAAACGTTAGTTCCTGCTTACGATATCGAACGTGGAGAGCCAAGAGGAAGAGTGCAACGAGCGAAAAAAGGTGAGCCTGAACCCGATCCGTTAGGCGATTGTATCGACTGTAACCTTTGTGTTGCTGTTTGTCCGACCGGCGTTGACATTCGACTGGGACAGCAGTTTGGTTGTATTACCTGTGGTATCTGTATTGATGCCTGTGACTCGGTAATGGATAAAATTAAAAAACCGCGTGGCTTAATTCGTTATGCATCGCTTGAAGAGTTTGCCGGTAAAGAAGCTCCGCCAATCCATAAACGACCTAGAGTGGTTGTTTACACGGGGATTATGGCAATGGCAATAGGGATAATTATTTGGGGGTTAATTTCAATGGCTCCCGTTGACCTTAAAGTATTGCATGAAAGAGCACCTTTGTTTGTTGCGATGTCCGATGGAACGATTCAAAATAAATATTATATTAAGGTTGTTAATAAATCCGCAGAGGTAATGAATGCAGAGGTTACGGTAGAAGGTCCTGCGTCGCTTACTTATAAAGTGGACAAGGTGATGCGTATTGAACCTGGAGATATTGGTAATGCAACATTACTGGTTCGAGTTCCGAAAAGGGACATTGATGATACGTCGATACCGATAACCGTACATGTATCGGATATTGATAATGAATTGCTTCGTGCAGACTATGAAAGCAGTTTTTTATCGCCACGAAAGAGATAAGAGCATATATAATTAGAACTTAAATTCTTTTGTGGAGAGGGAGATGGAAAAAGTAAATAAGCCTAAGGACTGGAGTGTCGCCTGGAAAAACCCATTTGTAGTTGCTTGGGTTGGAATTTTAGTTATTGTTGTTATTGTTAATTTTTTCATGGTGAGTATGGCAATTGTGACGACCACTGGTTTAACCGTTGACGACTTTTACGATAAAGGAAAAAACATGGCAGCGATTGTTGCCAAACGTGATGAAATGGAAAAGATGGGTTGGCAGATAGATTTAAAGGTGCCCGAGTTGATGCGGGATACAAGCTATCCATTAGTCATGAAGCTTAAAAATAAGCAAGGCGAAGCATTCGATGTTGATAGTGCGACGCTGTATTATTATCGAATAACTAAGAAAGATGATGGTGAAGTCGTTTTCTTGCCAACTGGTAATATTGGTGAATACTCAACTGAAATTAACTTGCCCTTAAAAGGTAAGTATGAAGTGGTACTTGAACTATTAAAGGGTGAAGAAAAGTTTTTGGCAAGCAGGAAAGTTTTTGTAAAAGAAAAGGAATAATCTTAATTGTCTAGCCCTTGTTTTCATTGTGGACAAACGATTCTTGCAGGAGAGTTGATTTTACACAACATTAAAAGCACTGAGCGTGAGTTTTGTTGTCACGGTTGTGCAGGCGTCTGCGATGCAATCCACGAAGCGGGTATGCAAAGCTTCTATAAACGCACGCAAGATGGCGACCAGCTTTCACCACCACCTCCGCCTAGTAAAGACATTAGTTTTTTAGACTATGATGAAGTGCAAGAACAGTTCGTAACTGATTTGGCAAAAAACCGTGAGATAACGCTCGTTTCAGAAGCCGTTCACTGTGCCGCTTGCATTTGGTTAATTGAACATACCTTAGCAAAAAATCCAGCCATTCAATTAGCAAAGGTGAATTTCACCAATAAGCAAATCAAAATCCGTTGGGATAATGAAAAAATTAAACTTTCTGAAATTGTCGCGACGTTAAATAAAATTGGTTATGACGCCGCGCCCTATGATGCCTCGGCGAGTGAACAAGCATATCGTAAAGCTAACAGAGATTTGTTGCATCGTTTAGCTTATGCTGGTTTTGCAATGATGAATGTGATGTGGTTTTCAGTGGCACTATATGCTGGAGCCGATGAAGACCCAGAGTTTAGGGTATATTTTCACTGGTTAGGGATGATCGTTGCGATTTCGGTTATTCTGTATTCTGCGAAGCCTTTTTTTGTAGGTGCTTACAAATCGTTAAAAGCACGCAGTGTCGGCATGGATGTATCCATCTCGTTGGGGATTCTAACCACCTTTTTCTATTCGGTTTGGGTAACGCTTGACACCGACCATTCGGGTAATGTCTATTTTGATACGATGATTGACTTTGTGTTTTTGTTGTTGATTGGGCGCTACCTTGAAGCAATTTATAAAAATAAAGCAATTGATTCAACCAAACGGCTAATGGATTTGCAGCCCAGAATTGCAAGGCAGAGAATGGCGGATGGTAGGGAAGAGGTTGTCCCCGTTAGAAAATTAGTCGTAGGCGACCTAGTCATTATCAAACCTGGCGATAAAGTACCTGTGGACGGGGAAGTGTTTGAAGGGCGAAGTCATGTTGATGAGTCGATGATGTCTGGTGAATCGTCAGAAGTAACCAAAGAGTTGGGTGAAAAGATTTATGCAGGAACCCATAATTTAGACGGTATGCTAGTGGTAAAAGTGAGTGCTATTTTGCAAGCAACCACCTTGGGTAAAATTGTCAATATGGTGGAAGATGCTCAAGGTTCAAAAGCACCGATTCAATGCATTGCTGAAAAAATTATGCCTTGGTTTGTTTCGATTGTCTTAGTGCTTGCCACGCTTAGTTTTGTTTATTGGGTGGTCGCGGCAGATTTGGAAACTGCGATTATTGCCGCAACTTCAGTGTTAATCATTACTTGTCCCTGTGCCTTTGGTTTGGCAACGCCGATGGCAACAGCGGTAGCTTCTGGCGTATCTGCATCGCACGGCATTTTAATCAAAAACGGTGCGGTGCTTGAAATTCTTGAAAAGATTGATCATTACGTGTTCGATAAAACGGGTACATTGACCAAAGGTCAAATGGAATTAATTAGCTATCAACTGCAAGATTCAGTAGATGAAAAAACGATTTTATCAGCCGTTCATGCCATCGAATCAAGCTCCGAACATAGTCTTGCAAGAGCCTTGTGTAAGAACCTTAAACATTATTCTAAACTAGGTTTGAAATCTAAAATAACCCACTTTCAAAATTTTCCAGGTAAAGGTGTTGAGGCTAGGCTACTTGGTAAAGAATACCGAATCGGTACTGCAAGTTGGTTACAACAATTTAAGATAGAAATTCCTGCCGAGTTGATTACCTTGGCGGATAAAAATGCCAAGCAGGCACAAACTGCAGTTTGGCTTGCATTGGATGATAAAGTAGCTGGCGTATTCTTTTTAGCAGACGAGTTACGTGATGATGCGGTTGAGTTGATTCGTCGCTTGCAACAACGCGGTAAACAAATCACCTTATTAACTGGCGACAAAAAATTAGTCGCTAACGCAATTGCACAACAACTTTCAAGCACTAAAATAAATGTAATTGCTGAAGTGTTACCACAAGACAAACATGATGTAGTCAAGCAAATGCAGGAAGCTGGACAGCTAGTGGGAATGGTTGGCGATGGTATTAATGACGCTCCCGCACTGGCAAGAGCCAATGTTTCTTTTGCACTTGGTTCGGGCACGGATGTCTCGATGGATAGTTCGGATATTGTTATTTTGAATAATAAATTGCTGTCAATAGACACGGCGATTGACTTGTCTATCAAAACACTTAAAACCATCAAACAAAATATTGCCAGTAGCATTGTTTATAATGTGACACTCGTGCCACTTGCGATGGCAGCAATGTTAACACCGATGATAGCAGCGATTACGATGCCAATCAGTAGTTTAATTGTGATTGGTAATGCGGCAAGGATAAGAAGTTTTTATTCTAAAAAAGCCATTGCAGAAAGAGAGAGGAAACAATAAATGGATGTAGTTTACGGATTGATTCCAATGATGTTGTTTTTTGGTGTTTTGCTGGTCGTGCTTTTTATTTGGATGGCAAAGTCGGGTCAGTTTGATGACCTTGATGGCGCAGCGCACAGTATCTTCATGGAAGATGAATACGAAGAAGATATTGAGCAGACGGATAAAGAGCAGCAAGCTGAAAAGAAATCGAATCAAATAGCAGAAAAAACCAACCTACCTACTGAGACAGATAAAAAAGACTAATTTTTCACTAAAAAGTGCCCAGGGGGGGGTAGTTTTTTCGCCCCCCCCCTGGGCACTTTTTAGTGGTTTTTGCTTGTTTTTATTTTGAAATAGACTCTTTTATCGAATCCAAAGTCTCTTTACTTGCTTTGTCTTTGGCGTATTCAACGGCGTTTGAACCGAGCTCTTTTGTTTTATCAATAATATTAGAATCTGGTAACAGAACCGCAAGCAACACAATCGCGGCAACGATAATAATGATTGCTTTGAAGGAGTTGACCAATAGTTTTAGCACAAAGAATAATACTAATAATCCAACCAAGACCATCGCGGCAGTTTGCCAGTCTCCAGCTTGTAACTTGTTTGTAATTTCGTTTAGCCATTCCATTTAATATTTTCCTTGTAATTGTCTCGATATTTTGTTTTAGCTAGCTTGCTGATATTGCAAATAACCACTTAAAAAAGTATAATGCCCTGCTTTTTATGGGTAAGCGTTTTATGATAGAACTTTATAGGTGATGTTTAAATGTCTCCTTAAATCTAAAAAGACAAATAAAACGGTATGTTGGACATTGTAACAAAACTTTAAATGAAGTAAATGAAGAAAGATTAAGTGCTAGGGGAATGCAAAAATATGACTAGAAAACTATACGACAAAACCAAAGAGCATTCTAGTTGTGGTGTTGGCTTTATTACCCGTAAGTCAGGCGAACAAAGTCATGAAACTTTGTTGCTATCTCACCGTGCATTATGCGAAATACCTCACCGTGGCGGAATGAGTGCTGAAGGTATCGGTGACGGTGCAGGTGTAAACTTTGATTTGTCGGTAAATTTCTATCGTTATTTAACAGGCTTAAAAGAGTTGCAAGCAGGCGAGTATGGTGTTGCGAACTTTTTTTTCCCGCAACATGATTCGGCAGAAGAAGATTGTAAAAACCTGGTCGAAAAATACCTAGCAACCCGTGATATTACGGTGCAACTATGGCGTGATTTACCTGTTAATAAAGCAGCGTTGAATGAAGCAAGCAATAAAGTCCAACCCGTCATTCGTCAAATTGTTTTCCTCCGTCCAAAAACAGTGCATGAATGGACAGAATTCGAAAAATTAGTCAATGAAGCCTTGATCGAAATTGAATATCACGCCTTTAATGAAGACGAATATACAGGGCTTTATCCGCTGTCAATGAGTACACGCACGCAAGTTTATAAGTCGCGTTTAAACTCATGGGAAGTTATTCCGTATTTTAAAGATTTGTCGCACCCAGAACACCACATTAGTTCATTGTTTTTCCATACGCGTTTCTCAACCAACACCGCACCCAACCCAATGTTTGCACAGCCGTTTAGACGTATGGCACATAATGGTGAGTTAAATACCGATCGTAAAAATCGTTTAAGTGAAGATGCGGTTGCACGTCAAAGTGGCAAAAGCGTTACCTTTCCTCCTGGTCAATCCGATTCAGCACGTTTAGATCAAACGCTTGATCGACGTGTGCGCGAAGATAATCTTGAAGTTGATATGGCAATCCTTGCAATGATGCCTCCCGCTTGGGAAAACGATCCACATTACACGCAAGAAGTGCGTGATATGTTGGAGTTTTTCAGTTTGTATGAAGAGAAGAATGATGGCCCAGCGGCAATTATTTTTTACGACGGCAATAAAATTGGTGCAAGACTGGATAGATTGGGGCTACGCCCATTGCGTTTAGAAGAAACTAATGATTACCTAACCGTTGCCAGTGAGTCTGGGCAGTTTAACTTTGACCCAGATGAAGTAATTCGTCGTGGGCGTATCGAAGCGGGCGGAATGGTGATGTTTAACCATAAAACGCAAGAACTATTAGAAACTGACGAAATCTTAACCAGAATGGCTGCTGAAAAAAATTATAGCAAGCTAGTTAATGATGCACGTATTACTTTAGATGACTTGTCGGTAGAAGATATCGCGGAATATCAAAACGATTCTGAATTTAATGTTTCTGCACGTCATGTTGGTTACAGCATGAACCAAGAAAGCTTTAAGTTCTTGCTAGATCCAATGTTGCAAACTGGGGCAGAAAAAATCTTTGCGATGGGTTATGGACTTGCTCCAAACGTATTGTCAGCAGACGAAGGTGGCATGTCACGTTATTTCAGTCAACGCTTCGCACAGGTAACAAATCCACCATTGGATTCAATTCGCGAAGGCGACGGCATGACCTTGCGGGTTGCTCTAGGTGGTAAACCTTATTTCAGCGACAGCGATTGTCCGCAAGTTGCTTTGCAATCACCCGTTTTACAACCTCAGCAATTAATGCAAATCGAAAAAGCAGGGCTTGAGGGAAAATTAAATGTTGCCACGGTTGAAACCTTATTTACCGCTGATTTTAACAATTTATCTAATAATGAAAAGTCATTGCAAGCCGCACTTGAACGTGTGTGCGATGAAGTAGAAGCACTTGCAAAAAATAATATTGACATCATTATCCTTAGTGATAAAAACATGAGTCGTGAACTAGCGGCAATGCCAGCAGTGCTGACGGTTTCGGCGGCAAATCAACGTTTAATTAAAACAGGCTTACGTTTTAATTCAAGCCTAGTCTATTTAACAGGACAAGCTTGTAGCACCCATGACGTTGCGGTTATTTTAGGCTTCGGTGCGTCAGCAATCTGCCCACTAACGGTCTTTAACCGTGCGTTAGAATTTAGTGACAACTACGAAAAAGTAGCCGCCTCATTAAACAGTTTCCAAAAAGCGGTTGAAAAAGCGTTGATGAAAACCATGGGTAAATTTGGTTTATGTACGGTTGAAAGTTATATTGGTGGCGAGTTCTTTGAAGCCAATTTTATTGATTCGCTAGATACTCGCCTGCAACCTATTTTTCCGAACATTCATTCACCCGTCGGTGGAGCAGGTTTTGCAGAAATTGCGAAAAGTTCAGCGGTTTGGCATCAAGCAATGTTAGAAATTTCTGAAGAAAAAGAAATTCCATTATTAGGGCTATTCAAAGAACGTTCAGATGGTGCAGGGCATAATTTCGGTAATTTAGCGGTGCGTTATTTCGGCGGCATGACCGACGAAAAAATAGTTTTTGAAGATGACGAATACGAAGAAGAGGGTGCGGACGAAAAATTAAGCGTCATGCCAACCGATGACAGCTATCGTTCTCAAGGCTATACAAAACGCACTCCTCAACAAATTGATGAGCATAAAATTACCGATGCTTACCAAGCATTTTGTGACAATCTTTATCAAGAAAGAGCAGAAAGACCGTCGGCAATTCGAGATGTATTGGCGATGCCAGTTAGTCTTGTTTCATGTGAAACATCAGAGGACTTTCAACAGGCGTTAAGCTCTTTTCATTTAACGGGCAATATTCGTTTTGCTATGCAGGGTGTGAAGGTAGTTACCTTAAAAAATGATGCGTTTGAACTAAGTTTAACCGATTCAACCGTTGCTAGAAATTTAGCACTTGGTGAAGCAATTAACGAAGTGTTTGCTGATGCAAATATCGAATTTACCGAGCATAGCGTGATTGTTAAAACGCTTGGGTCAGCACAAAAATTCTTTGAAAACGTATTTGAAGCTCCTGTATCTATTACACTGGACAGGGTTCAACCTGCACACGAAATTACGGCAAGTTTTGCCTCTGGTGCAATGAGTCATGGTGCATTGGTTGCACAAGCACATGAAGCCGTTGCTTGGGGAACCAACATGGTTGGTGCAATGAGTAACTCTGGTGAAGGTGGTGAAAACTCAAAACGTTACAATACCATTAAATCCAGTCGCATCAAACAGTTCGCATCAGGACGTTTTGGGATTTGGGCAGGGTATCTTGCTGACCCAAACCTAGAAGAAATCGAAATTAAACTTGCACAGGGTGCAAAACCTGGTGAGGGTGGACAATTGCCTTCACCAAAAGTAACCGTAGAAATTGCCGCGGCTCGTGGCGGTACGCCGGGTGTGGAGCTGGTTTCACCACCACCACATCACGATACCTATTCGATTGAAGATTTAGGACAACTCATTCACGATGCCAAAGCGGCAAGAGTACGAGTGATTGTTAAATTAGTCTCTTCAGAAGGAATCGGTACGATTGCGGTCGGTGTTGCCAAAGCAGGTGCGGATATTATCAACGTCGCAGGTAGCACTGGCGGCACAGGTGCGGCACAGGTTACTAGCTTGAAACATTCGGGACGTGTGGCGGAAATCGGCATTGCTGAGGTGCATCAAGCTCTTGCAGAAAACGGTTTAAGAGAAAAAGTTCTATTACGTTGCTCAAACGCTCACCAAACGGGGTTGGACGTAGTAAAATCTGCCATGATGGGCGGGGACTCATTTGAGTTTGGTACTACCGCATTAATGATGTTACGTTGCGTAATGGCAAAAAACTGCCACATTAAATGCCCTGCGGGGCTAACCACTAACCCAGAAGTCTATGACGGTGACCCAAGAGCTTTAGCACAATATTATATTAATCTTGCTCATGAAGTCAGAGAAATTCTTGCGTCAATTGGTTTCCAAAACCTACGCGACATTCGTGGGCGAAGTGACCTACTGCATCTTGTTAATCACGACAGCATTTCGGGGCGTTTAGATATGTCTGAAATGCTTCGTTGTGTTGAAGAAATAAAAATTGCAGATCCTGTTTATTTAGAAGCGAACTTTGAAGTTGATGACTATTTAATCAAAGAATTCAAAAAACAGTTTTTTAAATTAACCAAGCGTAACCACCATATTACAATTGAAACTGGTGAACTAGGTAACCGTAATAAAACTTTCGGCGGACAGTTCTCGATTGATGTAGAACGTTTCCTAAACTATGAATTAACTCAACAACAGATTGATGAAAATCCAGCGGTCACTATTTTGAATAAAGGGCGTAAAGCCTTGGCAAAAGGTACGGTAACTGTCAATAGCTCTCATGCCGCAGGGCAAAGTTTTGGAGCCTTTAACAATACTGGTATCACTCTGGTTCACTCAGGTACTTGCAACGACGGTGTTGGTAAAGCACAGTCGGGAGGGGTCATTGTCGTGTGTAGCCCTGGTGGAGGTTGTCCGACAACACGTGGAAATTCGTTGATTGGTAACTTTGCACTATTCGGAGCATCGGGTGGAAAACTTTATGTTGCGGGTCAAGCGGGCGATCGTTTTGGTGTGCGTAATTCTGGTGCGATTGCCGTTGTCGAAGGGTTAGGTGACTTTGGTGCGGAATACATGACTAACGGCAGTATCGTCAATCTTGGTGGTTATGGTAAAGGCTTCGGTAACGGAATGAGCGGAGGTTCAGCATATCAATACGACCCTAAAGGTGCTATTGCAGAACTTTGTTCACAAGATTCCGTCACCGCCACATCAATAATGGGTGACGATCAATTCTTGCAAGGACAACGTGATGCCTTGTTGATGCATATTGAAGAACATTTCATTCGTACAGGCTCACCAAGAGCAGAAAAATTATTAGCTAACTGGGACAAAGAAGTGAAAAACTTCTACCTAGTGATGCCAAAAGCACTTTATAACTTCCATACAGCAGAAAAAATCATCACGTTAAAAACACGTAAGCAAATGATTGAAGAGCTAAGTATCTTCACCGCGATGTCGAGTTTGAAAACGCTAAAACAAGCCTATGAAGACAATCAACCAATGTTTGGTGGAAAAGTACCAAACTACGGTGATTGTGATTCCGAGTTGATTTGTGATTACATCAACAACACCGCAATTTTGCATAAAGCAATGAAACAAGCACAAACAGCAACCGACTTGCAGGTCAATGATTATGCAAAAAATTTAATCGTCACGCTAGATAGAAAGCTACACGATAATTTGGTAAAAGAAATAAAAGACGTACTCGCTGATTATAGTGATGAAGAACTCGCTAATTTATTAGCCGACAAGCGTATTACCGATTACAAAACCTCACTGCAACTACGTGAAGTTTCCGATACGCAAGCGTATGGTACAACGGTTTGGATTATGCACCGTTCAAAAATAAATGCAAAATCACTTGCCGAACAAGAAAGTTTGACAGTAAAATTAGCAAGATTCTATATTAGTACGCTAAATGAGTTTATTGCTAACAACGCCAAAAAAGGATAATGAAATGACCGATTTAAATAAAGGTTTTGAAGTACCAATGCTACCAACAGATATCCCTTTTTCTGACGAACAAAAGCAATGGCTAGGTGGGTTTATTGCAGGACTACATTCTCGTCTGCAAGTCACACAACCGACAGGTGCCGTCGCAACCGTTGCCGTGGCAGAAAAGCCAATTACCATTATCTACGGAACACAAACAGGTAATGCAGAATCAGTCGCTTACGATGCCGCAGATGCCGCAAAAGCACAAGGGCTATCTCCAATCGTCATGGATATGGACGATGTTGTACTCGCTGATTTAGCAAATGTAGAGCGACTACTGGTTGTCACCAGTACCTACGGCGAAGGTGAAATGCCAGACAATGCTGCAGCACTATGGGAAGAAATCAGCGGTGATGATGCTCCTAAGTTTGCAAATACCTACTTCTCGGTACTAGGGCTAGGCGACACTGGTTATGACGACTTCTGTGAATGCGCCATTCAATGGGATGACAGATTAGCCGAATTAGGAGCAACTAGAATTGCTGACCGTGTTGATTGTGATGTCGATTATGATGACGATGCCGCCGCTTGGACAGAACAAGCGTTATCCGTGATTAAAGACAAAGGTTCAGCAGGCGGTGCAGCGGCATCCGCTCCAACCGCGCCAAAAAAAGAAAAATCAAAATTTAATCGCAAAAATCCACTACTAGCACCGCTAACCGTCAAAAAACAACTGACTAGCGACAAATCTAGTAAAGAAATTATGCACTTTGAGTTTTCACTAGCAGGGTCTGGAGAAAACTACCAAGCTGGCGATGCCATCAACCTCATTCCTCGTAATCAACCAACACTCGTTGCAGAATTAATGGCATGTTTTGGTTCAAATGATGAAGCGATTAAAAAACAGCTAACGGACGATTTAGAAATTCGTATGCCAACCAAAGACTTTATAAAAGCCGTGGCAGAAAAATCAGCCGATGCAGAATTAACCGCATTAGTGAATGGTGAAATCGCAAAATTAAATGACTTCCTATACGGAAAAGACTGCGTAGATTTATTAACAGCCTACCCAGCAGCAAGCTTCACGATTGAAGAATTTATAGCGTTTCTAAAGCCAATGGCAGCAAGAGCCTACTCCATCGCTTCAAGTATCAATGCCCACCCAGAAGAAGTGCATCTAACCATCGGCAGCGTACGCTACAACCAAGACGGTCGTGACCACAACGGCGTCTGCTCAACCTTCCTAGCCGACATCGCCAACGAAGGTGAAGGCATACAATGTTATTTTGCACCAAACAAATCCTTTTCCGTACCAGAAGATGACAGCAAAAATATCATCATGGTCGGGCCAGGAACAGGCATCGCACCATTTCGTGGTTTCCTAGAAGAACGAGAAGCAAGAAATGCATCAGGTCAAAACTGGCTATTCTTTGGCGACAGAAATGCCGAAAATGATTTCATCTACCGCGAACAACTAGAAGCATTGCAAGAAAAAGGCATGCTAAAACTCGACCTAGCCTTCTCCCGTGACCAAGCCGAAAAAATCTATGTACAAACCCGCATCAAAGAAAAAGGCGCCGAGTTCTACCAATGGTTAGAAGACGGAGCGTATTTCTACATCTGTGGTGATGCATTTCGTATGGCAAAAGATGTTGATAAAGCAATTTTAGAAGTCATAATGGAACACGGAAAGCTAGACACAGCAGGAGCAGAAGCCTACATAGCCAAACTGAAAAAAGAAAAACGCTATGTTAGAGATGTTTATTAAG
>CAZQYD010000031.1:0-1361 GCA_964597465.1 uncultured Piscirickettsiaceae bacterium
ACCAAATTTGGCGTGAAATACACCAGTCTTGAATGTTGTTCATCCATTCAAAATACGTGTTTTCCCAGTTTTTGGGTACAAATTCAATATCACCATTTTTAACTGCATCAATGGCTGGTTTTGCTAATTCTTGTACCGCAACATACCACTGGTCGGTCAGATAGGGTTCAATAACACTACCAGAACGATCGCCACGCGGAACCATTAGTTTATGTGGCTTAACTTCGCCTAATAAACCAAGCGTATCTAAATCAGCTACCACGGCTTTACGTGCTTCAAAACGATCCATTCCTTGATATTTTTCAGGCACATCGGTATTCATTTTGGCATCGTTCGTTAGAATGTTTAATTTTGGTAAATCATGACGCTGTCCCATTTCATAATCGTTAAAATCATGTGCAGGGGTGATTTTGACACAACCTGTGCCAAATTCCATATCGACATAGTCATCGGCAATAATCGGTATTTCTCTGCCAACTAAAGGTAGCGTAATGGTTTGTCCAATTAAATCTTGATAACGTTCATCATCAGGATGTACCGCAACGGCTTGGTCACCAAACATGGTTTCTGGGCGGGTAGTTGCAACGATTAAGTTGCCTTTTCCACTGGTTAGCGGGTAGCTAAAATGCCACATACTACCGTTTTCTTCTGTTGAAATAACTTCCAAATCAGAAACGGCGGTATGCAAAACAGGATCCCAGTTGACCAGACGCTTGCCACGGTAAATCAACCCTTCTTTATGCAAGCGAACAAATACTTCTTTGACCGATTCAGATAAACCATCGTCCATCGTAAAACGCTCTCTACTCCAGTCTGGTGAGGCTCCTAAACGACGTAGTTGTTGGGTAATTGTGCCACCTGATTCTTCTTTCCATTCCCAAATTTTTTCAATGAATTTTTCACGCCCTAAATCATGGCGAGTTAAACCTTCTGCTGCGAGCTGTCTTTCAACCACCATTTGAGTCGCAATGCCTGCATGGTCCGTACCTGGTTGCCAAAGGGTTTCATCACCTTTCATGCGGTGGTAGCGAATCAACGTATCCATAATGGTATCTTGGAAAGCGTGCCCCATGTGCAATGACCCCGTCACATTCGGCGGCGGAATCATAATACTGTAAGTCTCATTAGTGGCACCTTGGGAAGGCTTAAAGTAACCGCTCTCTTCCCAGTTTTGATACCATTTAGTTTCGATTGATTTAGGGTCGAAATGTTTTTCCATTTTTTATTTTTATCTTTATTTATTAATTAGCAGTGGATTATAGCAAATTGGGATACTATATTAAGTGTTGTTAATAAGTTTCTGTTTCGTTTATTACAACAATTTGGATGGTCTTTGATGACTTCGATCGAGAATGGAAGGG
>CAZQYD010000031.1:1371-12247 GCA_964597465.1 uncultured Piscirickettsiaceae bacterium
GTTTAATTGCCAAAGATTATAGCAAATTCAAGTGATATACTAGCTTCATTGTTATAGATTAATTTGAGTTTTATTAAATATGTCATGTTGTGGCAACGATCGTTGTAAATTTGAATTCCCAGCGGGAAATCCTTTAGTTGATAATTCCGTTGATTCATTGAGCTCTAAATATCTTTTTTTGCCTTATGGTACCTTATTAGCCGAAGGCGAAATGGTAAGGATTTGGACAGAAAATGGCGAGACGAAATCGGTCTTAATCGAAAAAAAAATTCCAATTAGCGTTACACCAACAGGATTAAAGATAGAAAGAGAAAATGAATTTATCCCATGGCAATTAGTGGCAATGGATTCTAACCTACCGCAAGAAGAACTTGAAAACTGGTATTTTCATCCGCTACATAACCCATCAGAACCAACCGTTGTTTTAAAATTTAAACACCCAGAAAATCATAGAACCCTTAAAACCATACTATTAGCTTGGTTATATAAACTAAGGAACCTATAAAGGTACCCCCCTGGGCACTTTTTAGCTGAAAATATGCTTAAAACAAGCAAAACACCTAAGATACTATTCGCAATCGGCATTCAACTGGTTTCGTTTGTGATATTGTTTGTGCTGGTTCGCTATCTGCCTTTAATCATTGATCCGCCTTACTCTCTCTTGTTACTTGCTGGCGTGATGGGTGTGTTGGCTAGCCTATTAAGTTATGCGGTTAAGCTACCTAAGTGGTGGTTAGGGTTACAATTATTTTTTCCACTACTCGTTTACCTTGCGATTCAGTTAGCTATCCATCCGCTTTACTATTTACTTGGCTTTGTATTGATATGGCTAGTGTTTTCGAATGCCTTTGCTAATCGTGTGCCGCTGTATCTTAGTAATCATAAAACACGACAAGCCCTCGCTAAATTGGTAGCAGGTAAAGACAGCGTAAGTTTTATCGATTTAGGTTCAGGGCTAGGGGGCAACGTAGTATTTATGGCGGAGCAAGTGAATACGGCAAGGTCAATTGGCGTTGAGACCGCACCGATTCCGTTATTGATTTCTAAAATAAACTGTGCAATCAATGGCGGGGAAACCTTAGCACAGGATATTTGGAAAACACCGCTGAATGATTTTAACCTAGTGTACGCTTTTCTTTCCCCCGAGCCAATGCCACAACTTTGGCAGAAGGTACTGGCAGAAATGAACCAAGAAGCTACGTTTGTTTCCAACAGCTTTGCAGTGCCAGATGTTGTGCCAACTGAAATTTGGCAACTAACAGATAAACGGAAAACCCGGTTATATATTTACAAAATGAGGTTCTTCTCCGCCATTTTAGCCAGTAAAAAATAATTGGCGGTTGTTAAGTGTTTCCTTAATGATAAGCGGGGCGGATCCCCCCCCCCTGGGTACTTTTTAGTGGAAAATGGCGGGTTTTTGTTAAAAGCTGTTATTTAAAGCTGTTATTAATATGTTGATTAAACTCTTCGACATTTTTAAAACCAACCACGCGTTGGCTTTTTATTTCTTGTCCGTTTTTAAAGAATAGAATGGCGGGTGGTCCGACAATACCTAGTTTTTTCATGAGGGCTTTGTCAGTGTCGTCATTGTCGGTTACATCTGACTTTAGTAGGGTTACATTAGCTAAATTTTGATGCACGCTTGGGTCGCTAAAGGTAAATTTTTCCATTTCTTTACAACTAATACACCAGTCGGCATAGAAGTCGAGCATCACTAATTTGTTTTCTGCAACGCTTTTATTGACATCATCAATAGATTTTATTTTTTGAAAAGGTAGTTTTTCAGTATTCACCGTGGCGTTTGAACTGCCACCGCCTTGTAGTACTTTTAGTGGTTGTAGTAAATCTTTACTACCTGCTGACATGCCGATGACGATAACTATGCCGTAAATAAACAAAATTATACCTATTGATTTACCTAGCTTTGTCCAACCAGTTTTACCGTCGGTGCTGTTAAATGCACCTAAGTATACCGCCGAACCAATTAGTAGGGCTGACCATAGGGCTAAGATGATGGGTGCTGGTAGGATTCTTTCTGCCATCCAAAGTGCGATGGCAAGTAGCATTACGCCGAAAATTGCTTTGACTTTATCCATCCATGCTCCTGCTCTTGGTAGTAGTTTACCTGCGGATAGTCCAAGTAATAGTAAGGGTACGCCCATACCGATACTCATCGCAAATAATGCGGCTCCACCTAAGAAAGCATCGCCAGTTTGACCGATGTAAATTAATGCACCTGCTAGTGGTGGAGCAACACAAGGCCCTACAATAAGGGCGGATAAAAACCCCATAATTGCTACTCCGATATAAGAGCCACTTTTTTGATTGTTGGAAACATTGGTTAGCTTGGATTGTAGTTTGTTAGGCAGTTGCAGTTCGTAAAAGCCAAACATGGAGAAGGATAGGGCGATAAAAATAAGTACGAAACTACCAATTATCCATGGGTTTTGGAACATGACTTGTAGGTTTTCACCAAAGATACCTGCTAATACACCTGCTACTGTGTAAGTAACGGACATGGCAAGTACATACACTAATGACATGGTGAAAGATTTACGGGTGGTTATTTTTTCACCTTGTCCAACAATGATACTGGATAAAATCGGTATCATCGGGAACACGCAAGGGGTGAGAGAAAGCAGTAGTCCGAATAGAAAGAAGGTGCCTATCACTATCCAAATTGAGCTGTTTTTTAAAGTTTCGGTAATTTGGTCGCTTTCAGACAGGTTTTCTGCAATGTTTGGCGTAGATTTTCCCGTATAGACACCAAATGAGGATGCGTTAATTTCAACCACCTTCTTTTCGGGAGGATAGCATACACCAGAGGTGCTTGAGCAACCTTGGTGTTCAATTTCAATTTTAACTGTGCCAACAATATCGGTAATAGGTAGTTGTGCTTGGAAGTCTTGTTTATAAACGTCAACTTCACCAAACACGGCATCGTTTGACTTGACTGATGGCGGTAAAATTAGTTGTCCTATATTGGCACTGCCATTTAGTAATTTTACTTTTATTTTGTCGCGGTAAAGGTGGTAGTCTTGTGCTACTTTGAAATCAAGTAAGAGTTCACCTTTTCCATTCGCAGTAGCGGTTAGTTTAAATGCATCGCTTGCCGATAATAGCGTGTTGCCACTAGAAAGAGAAAGCAGATTATTTAATGACTTTAAACCTAAAGTAGGCTGGTTTATTTGTGTTGTTGGCGGAATGTCAAGGGTAAATGTTCTTGTTTGTGGGGGGTAGCAAACACCTTTGGTTTCTTCACAACCTTGGTATTTTACTTTTATAGTGGCTTGCGTTGCGGAACCTGTAAAACTCTGTATGACATCTAATTGGTTGAAAAAAACAGCCGTTTTTCCAAAAATAGGGTCGTCTTTTAGTTTTGATTTTGAAAATTCAATATCAGTTAGAGTAATATCATTCGAGCCGACTTTAACGCGTTTTTTATAAAGATAATAGCCGTCTGCAATTTGCCAATTTAATTTAATTTGATTATTTTCAACCGTGGGCGTGCTTAGCTTAAACGCCTCATCTACCCTAAGTAAATCACTGGCAATCGAAAGTTGCGAAAAAGAAATTAGTAATGCTGTTATGAAGTATTTTTTAAAGCGTTGAAAAATCATTTTAAATTAAGCCTTTTTTAAAGATTAAAGTAGTGTACTTGAGAAGTTAATATTTATATACTATAAAATAATTATATTCATTATTTTGTAAGGGTTGTGTCGTGTTTAAATTTGTTTTTTTGCTCCTAATTGTGCCATTAACAGAACTATATATACTGATTGAGATTGGAGCTAATATTGGTGGTTTATCGGTTATCTTGTTAATTATATTGACCGCTATTCTTGGGATTTCTTTCATGCGTCAGCAGGGAATGGCAACCATGCAGAAAATTCAACAGGGCATGGCGGTAGGGCTGGCACCTGATAAGGAGGTTTTAGAGGGTGTCTTCATTTTTATTGGTGGTTTATTTTTATTGTTACCAGGCTTTATTACCGATACGATAGGCTTGTTATTTTTAATTCCTCCCACAAGATTGTTTTTTGTGGGTTTACTTGTTAAAAATAAAAGTTTTTCATCTGCACAGGGTAATGTATATGATGCAGAGTGGAGTGCTAAAAAAGATAATATACAAGAAATTAAAAATAGTGATTTTACGATAAATAATAACGATGTGATTGATGGCGAATTAATTGAATCAGAGAAACAAAAAAATGTTAAAAAACAGTAGTCTTAAGGAAACGCTTAATAACTAATATCCAAGGTTTTTTACATGGTAAACCCGTTAGTTACGATGTGTTTTATGACAAATGGTCAAAGTAGCTCTAAATAACCTTCTTTAAAAGTAGGGAATTTGAATTGATAGCCTGTTTTTAATAGTCTTTTATTGGATAGGCGTTTATTACTTCGTTTGATGCGACTATTTTCAGTTGGTTCGATATACTCTATATGATTAACAGATAATTGCTCTGCTAGCCATTCATACACTTCACAAGTCAATGTTGGTTTATTATCGACAGCAATATAAAGTTCTTCCAGTATTTTAGAATGGTCAATCGTTAATAAATGCTCTAGCACGCCAACGCAGTCTTCGGTATTAATGCGATTACTATAAACATTTTCCATACAGCGTGCTTTGCCGTTTAATAGTAAATCAATTAAATGAGTTCTTCCCACGCCATAAATTCCGCCAAAACGAATAATAGTACTTGAATGAACGGATTGTTGAATCAATGACTCGCCTTCTAATAGGCGTTTTGATGAAAAACTTTCATTGTCTACTTCATTACTTTCATCAACGAGTTCACCATTAGATTGCCCGAATACGGAGGTGCTGGAGACAAAGAAAATCCGTTTTATACGTTGCCCATCAAGTGCTTCTAAGGTATGTTTTACACCTAATACATAAGCTTGATAGTAAGCGGCATCCTTAAAACTGTTCGCAGAGACAATGTAATACACATAATCTATTTGTTTAGGAATATTAGGAGGCTCTGAAGAAATATCGCAAGCAATGGGTGAAATACTGGCGGGCAGTTTATCCACATTGCGACGAACCCCATAAACTTGGTGCCCTTTTTGGCTCAGAGAGCTTCCTAAACGGCAACCTAAATCACCGCAACCTACGATTAAAATTTTAGACATAATTTCCTCCTCATTAAATCTATAAAAATACTGTTGGTTATTATTTGCTAGCTATTTTGATGGGTATTGAGAGTTCATCTGCCAACGATATGGCTCTGTTTTTTGCCGATAGCATGGCTTGTTCTACTATTTTCCTAAGGTTGTTATCTTCAAATGATTGAATTGCTTTTTCGGTCGTGCCGTTTGGGGAAGTCACCTTTTTCCTTAGTGTTTTGCAATCATAAGGGCTTTCTAATGCCATTTTAGCCGCTCCAAAAGCGGTTTGAATGGTTAATAACTTTGCCGCTGATGCCGATAATCCCATTTGTTCGGCGGTGGCTTGCATAGCTTCCATAAATAAAAAGTAATAGGCGGGCCCTGAACCAGATAGGGCGGTAACAGAATCTAAATCTTCGTCAGAATCAACCCAAACGGATATACCCACCGCTCGTAGGATATTTTCGGCATCAGATTTTTGTTGATTTGACACTGATTTTGTTGCAAATAATCCCGTTGCCCCTGCTTGAATCATTGAGGGGGTATTTGGCATACATCTTACAATAGATGTTTTCCCGCCTAGCCAAAGGTTAATGTCGGTGGTGCGAATGCCTGCCGCAATGGAGATAACCAGTGGTTGCGTTTTTTCAATGCCGTGTTTGATTTCAGTACAAACGCTATTTAATACCTGTGGTTTAACCGCCAGTACAATAATTTCTGCTTGATTGACTGCGTCAGCATTACTAGCAAAACATTTAATACCAATCGTTTGGGTAATATTGTCCCGCTGTTCTTTTTTAGGGTCGGTAGCAATAATTTTATTTTTATCATAACCACTGGCAATCAGCCCATTAATTAAACTTAATGCCATGTTTCCTGCACCAATAAAGGCTATTTTTTTATTCATTTTTTTCTCTTTTTTGCTTTGTTTAGAGACCTTTGCATAAATGGGGTATGAATAAAATTTAGCCATTTTAATTTGTGCATCTATTTATGCAAAGGTCTCTTTTAGTGTATTTGATAAATGTTAATTTAATTGTAAAGGTTTTATGACACTTGTCGATAACTAGCTTACAAAGAGGTAATTATTATGTCAAGTTTAATCAGCCCCAGTACAGATAGTCTTGCCAGCTTATTGGGAGATAAAGGCGGTGCTTTTTCATTAAAAGAGTTAATGCAAGCGCAGCAAGAACAAAGAAATCGTGTTGCTAGCCCTGCTGATGAAACTCGTTTTGAGTCGTCTAAAAAAGGCTTGAATGCGGTTTCGCAAATGCAAAGTTATGAGGCTAGCTATTCGTATAGCGAGACGATGAGCTTGACATTAAAAACCCAAGAGGGTGATACGGTTAAGGTTGACTTTCGCCAGTTATATGCAGAATATCAAGCCCATAAAACTGAAATGTATGCAGAAAATTCTCCTAATGGGGTAAGGTATTTTGAATCGACCGAGCAAATGGAAAACACTCATTTTGAAGAGCAGTTTGGGTTTTCGGTAGAGGGCGATATTAATGATGATGAGCTAAAAGCGATTTTTTCTGTCTTTGAACAGGTAGATGAACTGGCTAATAATTTCTTTAATGGCAATATTGAAAAAGCACTACAGCAAGCGGTTGAGATGGAAATTGATTTTTCGCAATTACAGAGTGTTGATTTAAACTTGCAACAAACAGAAACCTATTCTGAAACCTATCAGCAAGCGGCAACCTATGAAAATTTTGAGCAAACAGCATTGCCCGCTGAACCCCAAGAGTTTATTAAACCCTCTATTGCGGACTTACCGCCTTATTTACAACAATTACAAGGCTTGTTAAATGAGCTGGATAAGCAATTTGAAGATTCCCAAGGCGTATTAAATGAGTTTATTGCAAGTGTAACGATGGCTAAGTTTCCAGACCAAGGGAAAGACCCCACGTGGTTAGATAGAATTAAGTCTTTTCACGAGCAGTTATTTAGTGAAGCGGGTGCTGTTGCCTTGAAAGATGTGGTTGAGCCAACGGTTAAATTAGCAGAGTAAATGATTTAGTTAAGTGTTTCCTTAAGATTGTTTTTAAATCTAATCTAGTTATACTAACAATATTACAACCTAAGTAGAATTAAAGTCTCTTGCCCCAAAAATATCGCTACCTACTCGTACAATGGTTGCTCCTTCGGCAATAGCCGCTTCTAAATCGGCTGACATGCCCATTGAAAGGGTGTCCATTTGATGGTCTGCAATCGCTTGCTGACATTGGGTTAAAAGTTTTCTCATCGCTTTAAAAGGTTTTCTTTGTTCCAATTCATTATTTGCTCTGATAGGAATTGCCATTAGCCCTTTTAGCGTTAAATTTGGCAGTAGGTGAATTTGTTTTGCCACCTCCACTATTTCATTCGCTAGAAACCCTGCTTTGCTTTGCTCATTGCTAATATTGACTTCTAGCAAAATATTCAGTGGAGCTAAATTTTTTGGTCGCTGATTACTAAGTCGATTGGCGATTTTTAAACGATCAACACTGTGTACCCATGAAAAATTTTCAGCAATTGGTTTGGTTTTATTGGATTGTATGGGCCCAATAAAGTGCCAGTCTAAATTCGGTTCAATGGCAATTTTTGTCAAGGCTTCCTGTACATAGTTTTCACCAAACGAAACTTGCCCTAGTTTGGCTAGGGTTTGAATCATTTCAATCGGTTTGGTTTTACTCACCGCAAGTAATTGCACTTGATTATGAGTGTCGGCAAGTTTTATTCTGTCTAAAACTTGCTGGTAGTTACTTACCAGATTATTATTGATATCCAAAATCGAGTATCTCCCAGTCTGTTGGTGGTGTCCAAACTTTAAATAATTCCTTGAAGTCGCCATCAAAGCAACCTGGCAAGCCTTGCGATGAGCAAAGGCGATTGACCAACTTCCAGTCTTCTAACAATGGGCAAGAGCCGATTGCTTCATGTGGAAAGTTATGGAACATAATCTGGGCTGGCTTGACGATACAGGGAAACGAGTCCGTTGCATGAAGCAATACAATAAAGCGATACTTGCCTTTTAATTCTTTTAGTAAATGAAATACGCCAGCCATCCTTAAATCACTTGCTAACAGCAAGTAAGTCTTGCTAGGGTTAAAAAAGGTGTTTTTTTCATTAAAAAGTGCCCAGGGGGGGTAGGTAAAAGCTGTTTTATGGCTATAAATAAGTTCAAAATTGGCTTTATTTTGGCATTTGGAATAGCTTAAAAAACTAGCTTTATTGCCCGTTTGACTAAATAATACCCAAGATTGATTATTTACCGAAATTTCGTAACCAAATGGTAAAGCAGTGGTAGGCTCGTGCGGTTCTAACTTAACCATGATTAACCAGTAGCCGTTTGCCTGCTCTGCTTGTGATATAAAAATCATTTAGCAGAGAAAACAGAGCGACCTTGGAAATAGGTATTGGTCACTTTACCTGTAAACTGCCAACCGTCAAAGGCGGAATTATCGCCCGCACTAACCATTTTGGTTCGGTCCATTACCCATTCCTGTTCTGGGTCGTAAATTGAAAAATCTGCAGAACTACCTGTTTTTAAATTACCATTTTTAATGTTTATAATACTGGCTGGGTGTTCTGTTAAACAAGCGATGGCTTGTGTTAAGTCTAAAACCCCTTCGTCTACCAGTTTTAAGGTAAGCGGTAATAGTGTTTCTAATCCACTAATACCTGGCTTGCTTTCACCAAACGGCAATAATTTATCATCTCTATCAAGTGGAGTATGGTCGCTGACAATCGCATCAATAATGCCCATTTTTAAACCGATTCGTAAGGCTTCTTTATCATCTTTACTACGTAATGGCGGAGTGGTGTTAAATAGTGAATCAAATTCCATCACATCATACTCGGTTAAATGCAACTGGTGAATGGCGACATCACAGGTAATTGGCAAACCACGTTTTTTCGCTCTTGCAATCATTTCAACGGATTGGGCGGTAGAGATAAGTGAAAAGTGCGTTTTAATGCCCGTTTCTTGTACTAAAATTAAATCTCTTGCCAGAGCTGCGGTTTCTGAAGAACTTGAAATTTCAGCTAGTCCAAGCCGAGAACTAACCGCTCCACCATGTGCTACGCCATTGTTTTTAAGTTGCTCATCTTCACAACGTAACATAAATAAAATATCGTTACACTCGGCATACGCCATCGCATTTTTAAGAATTAAACTGTTCTGAATCGGCTGGTTGGCTTGACTTAACGCAATACAGCCAGCTTTTTTAAGTGATGCCATATTTGCCAGTAGTTTACCTTCTAGCCCTTGAGTAATCGCCCCAATCGGCAATACAAATGCAGTGGCTGACTGCCTTGCACGGCGTTGAATTAACTCGGTTACCGCTTGTGAATCATTGATAGGATTGGTGTCGGGTGGACAGCAAATGGTGGTAATACCTCCTGCTGCTGCCGCTTTAGTTTCTGTGGCAATACTCCCTTCGTAATAACTACCAGGTTCAGCAAGGCGTGCTTGTAAGTCAACAATGCCTGGAATTAACCATTTTCCAGTGCCGTCAATGACTTTTTCCGCTTTGAAATCGGCAAGTGAATCAGTGATTGCAAAAATTTTACCCTTCGAAAGGTAAAGATTGGTAATTTTATCAATTTGTTGGCTTGGGTCGATAATTCTGATGTTTTTAATAACAAGGTTCATTTCTCTTCTCCTGCTAAAGCATCTGCGTTATCAAAAATAATTTTCATTACTGCCATTCTGACCGCAATTCCATAGGTGACCTGTTCAAGAATAACCGATTGTTCACCATCTGCTACTTCGGAGTCAATTTCGACGCCACGATTAATCGGGCCAGGGTGCATAACAATCGCATCGGGCTTTGCAAATTTAAGGCGTTCTTTCGTTAATCCGTACAAATTAAAAAATTCTTTTTCACTAGGTAACAGGGCACTTTGCATCCGTTCGTTTTGCAAGCGAACATTGATAATCACATCAACGCCATCTAAACCTTTTTTAATGTCATGATAGACATGAACTCCCAGCGCATCAGGATTAGATGGCATTAAGGTTGTCGGGCCAATCACTCTAATTTCACGGGCTTCTAAAATACTTAGAGCTTGAATTTGTGAGCGAACCACTCTGGAATGTTGAATATCGCCAATAATGGCAATTTTTAAATCAAAAATATCACCTTTATGTTTACGAATGGTGAACATATCTAACATCGCTTGAGTAGGGTGGGCATGTTGCCCGTCTCCGGCATTGATTAGGTGTACATGCGGTGCAACGTGGTTGGCAATAAAATGTGCTGCGCCACTTTCATTATGGCGAACCACAAACATATCTGCCATCATCGCTTCTAAATTCCAAAGGGTATCTAACAGCGTTTCACCTTTTTTGGTCGAGGAGGTTTCAATGTTTAGATTCACCACGTCGGCTGAAAGACGTTTTTCGGCAATTTCAAAAGTGGTTAGTGTACGAGTGCTGGCTTCAAAAAATAAATTCATTATTGTTTTACCATGCAAACAGTCAACCTTATGAATGTCGCCTGTTTGTGGATCAATAAAGGTTTCTGCTACATCAAGAATTTCAGTAAGATGATAGTGTTTTAAGCCTTCTAACGTTAGAAAATGACGCAGTTTTCCTTGTATATTTAATTGTATATTCGGTTTAGAAAGACGCATTAACAAAATCCTTTGATTTTTTTACTTATTCTAAAAGATTTTAATGTGTTTTTTGGGATAAAATAGAACTTATTAGTGGCTGTTAAAATAAACTTGATTACGTTCTTTCTGTTTTGCGCAATAAAGAGCTTTATCA
>CAZQYD010000032.1:0-12203 GCA_964597465.1 uncultured Piscirickettsiaceae bacterium
GATGCAAATTTATCGAAGTGCAGAAAGTATCGGTATGCATTATGGCGAACATGGGATGATTCAAAACCTTTTGCAATGTTTATAGGTTTAAATCCATCGACAGCAGATGAAACCGAAGATGATCCAACAATAAATCGTTGTATTAACTTCTCAAAAGATTGGGGGTATGGTGGCTTATGTATGGTCAATCTGTTTGCTTTCCGTGCAACAGTCCCAAGTGACATGATGGCATCAAAAGATCCCATTGGTTCAGAAAATGATAATTGGATTAAAAAACTGTCAAAAGATGCTGGTGTTATTGTAGCGGCATGGGGAAATGATGGTTCTTATATGGGGCGCTCCAAAAATATTATGGATATGGTTCCGAATTTAAAGTGTTTAAAAATCAATAAAACAGGTGAACCAGCACATCCTCTTTATCAGCCTAGTTCAGCAACACCAATTAAAATGGGCATATAACAATGCAAATCAACTCGGACATTTTGTTACGCTGCGCTTCACAAAATTCCGGTTATTTGCGGCGTTATCTGTCTGCGACGCAAAAGCATAAGTTACAAGCTCAATATTAAGCTCTATCCTCATACAAAAGCATGAAAAAGTGGGGGGGTGTACTTCTAAAAGGGGAAAAATGGCTACTAAAAAACCAACGATGATTCTTCTATCTAAAACAGATATGACTAAAGAAGAAATATCTGTGCTGTCTGATGCAGAAGCATGGAATATAATTTATTCCACCCGCAAAACTAAAGCCAAAGACAACCGTTTACAAATCTGTTTTACTGGGTTTGGCTCAACTCAAAAGCAAGAACTTGCTAACTTCGCAGAAGCAAATAATCTTAATGTTGTTTCTTCGGTAACAGTAAAACTAGATTTCTTGTGTGGTGGTGAAAATGCTGGGCCAAAGAAAATTGAAAAAGCTGAGTCACAAGGGGTTCAGTTTCTAAATGCCAATCAATTTGTTAAACTTATCGAAACTAGGGAATTACCCCAATAGAAAAAATATAAGGTTAATAATGGAAATAAAAGCAAGAAAAGATGATAGAGGCTACGCCTTAATCGCAAACTTCTCGGAAGGTTATACGCAAGGTTGGAAAATGGCAGTTCCTGAAGCTTTTAAAGAGGCTTTGGATATTAAACTTACCGCACGAGTATATGCAAAGAAAAAGGAAATGCGTTGGACACAGGGTAATATCTACGATTTTCACGAAGGCGATACTTTTTATGACACTAAGTTAGCGTATGGGAAATGGAGTGAAGGGCTAAAGGTTCTAAAAATATGTGTTCAGGTTCAATTTGCAACATCTTCTGGTTATGTAATTTACGAATCAGTAACTACAAAAGATAAAGAACTAAATATATCTCACCAAAAAGGCAAAGCTAAACCTAAAGAAATAACTATTGAGGATGGCTTACAAATAAAAAAGCAAAGAATTG
This sequence comes from uncultured Piscirickettsiaceae bacterium, assembly GCA_964597465.1. GTDB lineage: Bacteria > Pseudomonadota > Gammaproteobacteria > Thiomicrospirales > Thiomicrospiraceae > Hydrogenovibrio. The sequence continues at coordinate 1,435 of CAZQYD010000032.1, forward strand.
ACCATGGTCACGTTCGCTTCAAAGTTTACCGCCCAAACAAAGAAAAAACCAAACTTGAGGAGTGTGAGGTAATTGAATGCACACAAGATAATTTTGTAGCATTTCTTCAAACAGGTGTAGTTAGAACAAAGGATAACGAGAAAATCGACCTTTTAAAATAATAAAAGATAACAAGTTGCTTAAGCAATGGACAAGCTGACTCAGAGGTAAAGGGGGCAAAGCCCTTTTTTGTGCATATTTTTTAGGTAAAGGGGTCAAAGCGGAGAAGAGCCGTCCCTTACAGTAAAAAACCAATAGAAACAACAGGATAAATAACTTTAAATCCCTTTGTTTTCTCTTTTCTATACCCCCCTGGGTACTTTTTAGTTAAAAACATCTATTTTTTAGGTAAAAAGTGCCCAGGGGGGTATCAAAAACAAGGTAAAGTGGTCAAAGCCCTTTTTTGTGCATAATTTTTACATTTACTCCAAACATTGACCATTAAACGCCATAATTCTTGTTGAGATACTTGTACCCATTTAGCTGTCCTATATAAAGTCGTTAAGAAGCTTATATTTCAACAGTTTATTATGGGTATAGGTATTTTTTTCACTCAACAAAGCGGAGAAGAGCCTTACATGAGAGGGTTTATCCATGAAAGACACTAACTTAGCACCATCTCATCGTGTATTTTAGTCAGTAAAAAATATTTTTTTGCCCACCTAGCATAAATGTCGGGGCAGGCAGGTTTTTACTTGAATACGCTTTTAGCTTTACCTTGTGTTGGTAGTTTGCCAAACTCGTCAAGGGTGATTTCGTGAATGTTGGTGCGGTTTCGGTTGGGACCTTTCATTATCTCTTGTCCTGCCCAGGCGTGTCCGTGAATGACTTCGAATGTGGCAGGAATTAAACCATTTTTACGCTGTTTTTCATAGGCATCAAGCATTGCGGTAAAACGTTGTTTTCCTGTTAATCCTGCTCTTCTTCCTTTTGAAGCACTGGTTGCACCAATGGCTTTTAGGTCTTTTAGTACGCCAATCGGTTTTTGATAGGTTAAGGTAAAGTTTTCAACGTCCATGACGGGTTGACCAAAGCCATTACGGATTAATGCATCACCAAAATCGTGCATGTCGATGAAGGTGTTGACGTGTTCGTCGTCATCTATCTCTGCCCAAGCTTGACGTAGTTCTTTGAGAGTATCGGGTCCAAATGAAGTAACCATTAGTAATGCATCGGGCTTTAAAACGCGTTTAAATTCTGCCAGTACCGCGTCTAAATCGTCACACCATTGCAACATTAGGTTTGAGACTAATAAATCGACGGAGTTGTCAGCAAGTGGGATTTGATTAGCATCAGCGCATATAAGTGTTTTTTTCTTAGGTCGGAACGGTTGCTTTATTTTTTGTAGGATGCTTTTTTCGCGCAGATTGAATGTCGCACGTTGTAACATTTGTTCGGACATGTCCATTGCGATGATGGTTGCTTTGGGGTATTCTTGGATTATTTTTTTTGTCAAAATCCCTGTGCCAGCGCCCATATCTAAAATTATGTTAGGCTCAACGGTTGTCAGTTCCAACCTTTCTCGTAGGTGCTCTGCCACTTGGCGTTGCAAGACTGCCGCGTCGTCATAGCTAACCGCGGCGTGATTGAAGTGGGCTTGAATGTTTTGTTTACTAAAGTTTTGCATTAGACTTCCAAAAAGTTAGTAAAGATTCAGCGGTTTGTTGCGGGTGTGAAAAAAAGGGCACGTGGCTACCGCCTGCTATAATTTCAACGTGAGATTTTGGTTGTAACTCTGATAAATTTAAACCAATCTCCTGTGGGATAAGCGGGTCTCTTTCACCTAGTAGCCATAGTGTAGGGGTGTTAATTTGTGGTAGCTTGTCTCGATTATCCATGTCTTTTAATAAAATTAACCCTTGATTTAATGAACTTAATTTGGGCACTTTGCGGCTAGCCATGTGTTTCACTAGTTCTTTCATTAATACACGTGAATTTTCTGAACCTTGTAATTGTAAACGCCAGAATTTTTTTAGCACGCTGTTAATTTCAATGCTGATAGATTTAATGAAATCGCCAATAATTTGTGGGCTAACCGAACGCGTCCAGCCATCATTTTGGGTGAATCTTGGTGTTGAGGCTAAACAAACTAGACTGGTTATTTTTTGCGGATATTGCAAGGCGAGTTGTTGAGCCAGTAAACCGCCTAACGACCATCCTAATAGATGTGTTTTCTCTGGTAAGGCATTTGCTAAGGCATCTATCCAGTCCTGCTCTAGGTTGTCGGAGGTATCAATCTGCGGACTATCGCCTGAACCTGGTAAATCAATTAAAGTAATATGAAAATCATTAGAAAAGTATTGGGTTGCCCAATCTTGCCAAACGGTACTTTCCGCTCCCCAGCCGTGAATAAGGCAGATATTTTCGGCATTTGGATTTGAAGAGTGGATGTATATTGTATTTAATTGAATCATTCAGTTAGTTCTGCAATGGCATTTATGAGATTATTTATTTGTTGTTTTGTGTGGCTAGCGGATAGTGTAATGCGTAAACGGGCGGTGTTTTTGGGTACCGTAGGGGGGCGAATAGCGGCGACCCAAAAGCCTTGTTGTTTGAGTGACTCTGACCAGTTTACAGCAATTTCGCTGTCTTTTAAAATAATCGCCTGAATGGCACTTTCTGAGGCGAGTAGGTTTACATTAAGCTTGGCAATTCCATTTCTAAATCGTTGGATATTTGCTTGTAGTTTTTGCCTTTCTTTATTAGCTTGTTTCACTAATACTAGTGCTTGGCGACAAACTTTAGCATTGATGGCGGGCATGGCGGTAGTGTAAATATAGGGGCGAGAAAATTGAATTAACGTTTCAATAAGTGTTTCTGAACCCGCAACAAACGCTCCTGCACAACCAAATGCCTTGCCTAGTGTTCCCATTACGATAGTGTTTTTTTCGATTGATTGTGAAAAGTGTTCCAGCACGCCTTTGCCTGTTTTACCAACCACCGCAAAACCATGGGCATCATCAATAAATAGCCAAGCTTGGTATTTTTCAGCGAGCGACTGGATTTTATCTAAAGGAGCAAAATCCCCGTCCATACTGAAAACACCATCGGTTACAATCAATGCCTGCTGTTGGTTTTTAGTCGCTTTAATTAAGCGTTTCTCAAGTGCTTGCATATCTAAGTGTGGATAGCGTTTGAACTCAGCATCAGAGCTCAATGCTCCGTCTATGAGAGAGGCATGGCTAAGTTTATCCGCTAGAATAACATCGCCTTTTTGCATTAACGCCTGCAACACCGCGTGGTTTGCCATGTATCCTGTTGAAAACAATAATGCTCGTTCGGTGGTTAACCAACCTGCTAGTTCATTCTCTAATAAATGATGTTCAAGATGATGTCCTGTAACAAGATGAGCTGCACCAGAACCGTAGCTTAGGTTTGTAAAATCTTGAGCGGCTTGCTTTAAGCTGGAATGATTGGCAAGTCCTAAATAGTCATTCGCAGAAAAATTAACAACCTCACGGTCATTGATTTGCATTTCAGCGGTTTGAGCGGTCGTTACAAGCGGTCTAGAACGGTATAAGGTTTGCTCTTTTCGAGCTTGTAATCTAGCAGAAAACCGCTGTTCGATAGATTCTAGCGGCATATTGAACCTTTTAAGCTGTTAGTTCAGTGATTTGGGCAGCTAGTTTTTTACTTTGGGCTTCTGCTTGGGCGTTGGTTTGCATTTGAATTCCTAGTTTTTTAAACAGCATTTCATCATGCTCTGATTCTGGATTATCCGTGGTTAAAAGTTTATCACCATAGAAGATTGAATTTGCTCCCCCCATAAAACAAAGAGCCTGTGCTTCATCGGAGAGCGTCATCCGCCCAGCCGATAAACGGACATAGGTTTGTGGCATGATAATTCTTGCCGCCGCTATCACACGGATAAATTCAAACGAGTCAGTTTTACCACGCATATGGGCAAGCGGTGTACCCTCAATCGGTACTAATAAATTAATGGGTACCGATTGAGGGTGCATATGCATATTACCAAATGTTTTCAACAGTTCGGCACGGTCGCGATGCTGTTCTCCCATGCCGATAATGCCACCTGAACAGACATTAATACCTGCTTTTTGTACCTTGTCGATGGTGTCTAAACGGTCTTGGAAAGTACGAGTAGTAATGATTTGTGGGTAAAAAGCTTCAGAGGTATCAAGATTGTGGTTGTAGTAATCTAACCCCACGTCTTTGAGTTGTTGGATTTGAATTTCGTTCAACATTCCTAGCGTTAGGCAGGTTTCCATGCCCATTGCCTTCACAACTTTGACCATTTCTAAGACACGTGGAAAATCTCTTTTAGTCGGATTACGCCAAGCCGCACCCATGCAAAGACGTGTTGCACCACGTTCTTGTGCAACCAGTGCTTGCTCTAGCACCTCTTGCACTTCCATCATCTGTTCTTTTTCTAGGTCAGTATTGTTACGTGCTGACTGAGAACAATAGGCACAATCTTCTGCACAACCACCCGATTTGATGTTTACAAGCGTACTGGTTTGCACTTCATTAGGATTGAAGTGCATACGGTGTACCGTTTGTGCTTGAAACATTAAATCATTAAATGGTAAGTTCATGATTTCACGAATTTCTCGTGTTTTCCAATCGTGTCTAATGTCACCTAAAGCCATCAATTTCTTCCTAAATCTTTATTTATAGCCTATTATAACGAAATGTGGTCAAATCTTGAAAAAATAATCTTCCCGGCAATCTGCACACAAACAGGAGTGTCTTGTGAGGAATTAGACTTGTCTAAATCCTTTTTAAAATCGTTAGAACCGCCACTTGAACTTTGTCCTGTTTGTGCAGGTAAATCGATTACCAATCGAGTTTGTGGAAAGTGCCAATCAGAACCGCCTATCGTTACAAAAATACAAGTGGGCTATTTGTTAAATGAACCATTAAAGAAAATGGTTCATGATTATAAATACAGTAAAAACTTGTTTTATAGTCGCTTGTTTTCAGAAATAATTGAGTTTGATTCTAGCGGAATTGACGCTTTAGTACCTGTCCCTTTACATTTAAATCGTTTGTCTAAACGAGGGTTTAATCAGTCGTTAGAGATAGCAAAATTTTTAGGTAAGAAATATAACCTACCAGTTATTGACGCGGTTAATCGTATTAAGGACACGCCACAGCAAACTAAACTCAATAAAAAAGGTCGCCAACAAAATTTAAAAGGAGCATTTGAAGTAATCGAGCAATGTTTACAAAATATAGATTCTATCGCAATTATTGACGATGTCATTACCACAGGTTCCACGATTAATGAAATAGCTAAAATTTTAAATAAACAACAACCTAATTTAATTATTCAAGTATGGGTAGTTGCTAAGGCGGTTTAAATTTTAATTGGCTATTTTTCTTATCTCCTTTATAATAAATCAGTTAGTAAAATTATTATCTCTATAAAAAAGGTGTGTTCTACATGGGAAAACTTGACGAAAAAATTAAAAAGTATCAAGAAAATGCTAGAGAATTAGGGCTTCCTATTTCTGCTGAACTTATAAATGAAGTTTCAAGAGGATTGATTCCTGCGATTTATCAAAAGGATGCTGAAACGGTTTCTTGCAGTGATAGCTCCGAACTTGATACGGTACGCAAAAATTATTTGCAAAAAAAGCTTGGGTTAAAAAACTCTGATGCAGAACTTAACTCGGCGATTAAAAAAGTATGTGCCAAAATGGGAAGTTCAAATCGTAATAAATATCGAGCACTTTTCTATGCCCTACTTGTTCAAGATTTTGGCAAGGAATCAATCTATTTAAAAGCACAGGCCTCAAGGGTTTTTGTAAAGTCTGTTGTTAGGCATTAGTTGTTAGATTTCACTACCTTCTAACTGCTTTAAACCATTTCCAGAGATTAAACAGGCTGGACAGTGAGGCAGCAACGTAGGTCATTGCACAGGCTTTTAAGATTTTACGGCTTTCTTTTAGGTCTTTTTCGTTCAGATAGTTGCCTTCTTCTAACAGGGGTAGGGCACGTTTGAAGCTAGCATCCATTTCTACTGGCAGGGTGTTTAGGTGAATGATGACGGGAATGCCCATTGATATAAAACCTGCCGTGAAGGTGACAAGAGCGATGAATGGGGTATGAAGAAGAGGAATCAGTACAGGAGTTATCATCAGTGCGATTCCGCTAAATTTTTGCATCCATTGTGAACGTTGAATCAATTCGGTTCTTTGTCGTAGTGGTTCGTAGCCTTCTTTATCTTGCAAAGCATGTCCAATTTCGTGGGCAACAGTGCTAATCGCGGTCAGTGAATTATTGTGATAGTTTTCGCTGGATATCCGCACTACTTTTTCGATCGGGTCGTAATGATCTCCTTGGTCAGTTTCTTCCAGTTTAATCTTTAAATCTAGTTTTTTGATGAGATGTTCGGCAAACTGTTTGCCTGTTCCAGGGATGTTTGGGTTCGACGTTTGGTGCTTTTGCAGAATACGTTTTGTCCAGATACTCGGTAGGCTAGTTAGGATGAACAGTAGGATAAAGCCGATAATTAAAATAGGCATGAGTTAATAACAGTTCTCTTGGGCATAACTTGCGTAGGAAAGTGGGCTAGATTCAAGACGTTTTATTAACAGGCAATCTAGAATTGCCGTTGGGCTTGGAATCGGGCCGTCTTCCATTGCTCTTGTGCCTGATTGGTTTGGTAGGATTGGACTATCGGAGTAAAGCCAGCCTTGTTTGGTTAGGAACTTGGTTTTGGCTTGTTGCTTTAGATTGGCGATTTGCAACGTTAACGGATTATTTTTACGGAGATTTGACCAGTTAGTTAGCCCTTGGATAATGTAGGCGTAGTCTTGAATATTTGCCCTGCCCATCTTTTGATTATTGGCAGATAAAGCTCTTGGTGGATTTTTTTTATTGATATTTGTTAGTAGTGCGTGGGCAAGTTTATCAGCCAGTTCTGCGGGACGTTGTTTGAGCTCGACCGCTTTGGTAAAGGCGGTCAATAGCAAGCCGTTCCAACCTAATATACTTTTGGAATCGGTTGGAATGTTGGTTGCCGGTTTGATGTCACTGTTCGCAAGCTTTGCTTGAATGCTTTGCCAATGTTTTGTGGTGGGTCGTGGGTGCCAAGCGGTGGTAAGATTTCCTTTAATCGGTATTTCGTATTCGGTTGGTTGACTCAGCCATTCTTGCTTTACTTGGTCGAATTCATTTTGATTTAATGTTTGTTTAAGTTGTGCCTCTGTCCACACATAGTCTGCGGCTTCCGTTAGGTTTTTATCGACAGCTGACTGACTGCTTTGATAGAGCCCAGTGGCAGGGTGATAGAGCTGTTGTTCAACATAGGCTAGAGTACGATTTGCGGTAGCTAGGTAGTCATCTCGGCGATATTTTTGACTGGCGATGTAGTAAATTTCTGCCAGTTGGGCTTGGGTATAAAGCATTTTTTCAAAGTGCGGTGTTTGCCAGGCTGGGTCAATGGTATAGCGATAAAATCCGCCATAAATATGATCAAATAAATGTTCAGATTGTATTTGGTTAAGGGTTAATTTAATCCAGTCGGTTATCTCTTCGTTTTGATTTTTCTGTAATAAAACAGTTTTTAAAATAGGTGCATTTGGGAACTTGTTTGCTCCCTTTAATCCGCCCTCTAAGCTATCCATTTGATTAAGAAGTTGTTGGCTAAGTGCTTGATTAAAATCTTGAGCGCTAAGGGGGTGTGTGGCGGTTGTATTGGCAGGGATGATAGTCGACCTAGCCGTTGCAATAACCTTGTTAGCGGATTTTTCCCAAAAGTTCTGTACTTTGGTTAAGGTTTGTAAAAACTGCGGGTTGGGCTTGTAGGTAAATGCAAAAAAAGGATAGCCGTTCGGGGTCAAAAAAACATGCTGAGGCCAGCCAGCATGCCCAGCTGATTTTTTAGCAAAATCAATTAGGTAACGGTCTAAATCGGGGGTGAGCTCACGGTCAATTTTAACCGAAATAAAATGTTTGTTGAGATATGCAGCCGCCTTGGGATCATGGTAATTTTCTTTTTGCATCACATGACACCAGTGACAGGAAAAATAACCACTGGAAATCATCATGATTTTATTTTTATCCTTGGCTTTTGCAAGGGTAGATTGTTGCCAGTCTAGCCAGTTGACAGGGTCTTGCCCATGCATGGCTAAATAGGCTGAAGCATGTTGGTAGAGAGCGTTCTTATTATTAGTATTGTTTGATGCAGAAACAACTTGTGAATAAAAGAATAGAGAAGCGAGAAGTACTAAGCTGTTTATAATAAATGGCATGTTTTTAACCTCTTTTTGAATAAATAACCAAAGTTCAGCTTAAAAAGTGCCCAGGGGGGTACCCCCCTGGGCACTTTTTATCCCGGAAAGGATTAAAGTAGTAGGTGTTTTAGGTTTTAATCATCTTTCTTGAACTTCTTGGCTTTTTTATTTTTTTTAGCCTCTTTTAATTTGTTTTTAGCTTTCTTTTTAGCTTTCTTTAATTTTTTAGCTTTCTTTTTTTCTTTACGTTCATTATATTCTTTGTCAAGTTCTTGGAACTCAGAATCTATTTGCCCAAAGGTTTCGTTGAAGGGTTCATCATAATCTTCATCCTCATCATCGCCATCTTGCATGGCGTATCGGGTATCCATCTCTTCTTCAGTTAGACCGTAGGTGTTTGGCTTTTCTTCCGCATCATCTTCCGTGGAGACTTTGGTATCGGTCTTTGTATTACTGTTCTCATTGCGGTTGTTCTGTTGGGCTTGTTCTGCTTTCTCTGCTTCTTCTTCACGCTGTTCTGGCGTTTTACGGCGTTTTTTGACGAATGCTCCAACGATAATGCCCACTTCATAAAGCAACCACATAGGGATAGCCAGCAGAGTTTGCGAAATAATATCTGGCGGGGTGAGTAGCATGCCAATCACAAATGCTCCGACCACCACATAGGGGCGTGCATGTGCTAGTTTTTCTGGTGAAACCATGCCCGTCAAGATTAAAATAACCACGACAACAGGCACTTCAAAGGCAAATCCAAAGGCAAAGAACATCTTGATAACGAAGTCTAAATAGAGAGCAATATCAGTGGCAATGGTCACCCCATCGGGGGCGGCGGTAGATAAAAAACCAAAGACCAACGGAAAAACTATGTAGAAAACAAATGCTCCGCCAGCATAAAATAAAAATGAACTAAAGAATAAAATTGGTGCGATTAATTGTTTTTCATGCGTATGGAGTGCAGGGGCAATAAATAACCAAAGTTGGTACAGCAGGAATGGCATGGAGATATAAATAGCCAATACAAAACTTAACTTGAAAGGAGTTAAGAATGGCGAGACAACACCCGTTGCAATCATGCTAGTACCTTCAGGTAGGTAGCGAGAGAGCGGTTCTGATAAATAGACGTAAAGGTCGTTGGCAAAAGGAAATAGCACCACAAAAACAACGATTATGGCAATAATGCCCTTGGTCATGATATTACGGAATTCCAGCAAGTGCTGGACAAGGCTCATTTCTCCCTCGGCGCTGGGTGGAATTGCACTATTGCTCATGATGATTTTGTTTCAGATGGAGTTTCAGTTTTCTTTGGTATAGCAGGCTCTGAATCCGTGACAGCCGTTGGTTCAGCGGGAGCATCTTTTGAAGGTGGTGGAGTCGTGGGCTTTGGTATTTGCGGCTGGCTTGGTGCTTTGTTGAATTGGCTAGCGGTATTGTCATCTACTGCTTTGCCACCGAAGCTTGGGCGAGAGAATTCTTCGTCAAGACTTGCGTCTTGTTTGGTTTCTTCAAAATCGTTTGCGAGATTGCCACGCATTTCTTCAATGTGACGTTTTTCTTCTTCTAGATTAATCGACTCTTTCATTTCTTTAATTGCAGAAGAAAATTCGGAATCTTCTTTCATGCTATTAATGAAACGTTTGGACTTTCCTAAGAACTGACCAATCTTGCGTGCCACTTCTGGCATGCGTTTAGGGCCAATGACCATTAATGCAATGATCATTATGACAAAGAGTTCTAGGGAGCCGACGTCAAACATAGTATTATTAGAATGAAATTAAGCTGTTAAAAGCTTATTTCGTTTCTTCTTTTGTGGTTTTTTTTGCCACTTTTTCTGCGGCTGTTACGTCGAAAACGTCATCCGAATTTTCTTTCTTTTCAAGAGAGGCGTCCACGTCATCTTTTTTGCTATCTTCATCTTTTACCGCTTTTTTGAAACCTTTGATTGCATTTCCTAAGTCTGAACCGACATTTTTAAGTCTTTTTGCACCGAATAAAACCAGTACGATTGCTAAGATGATTACTAATTGCCAAATACTAATGCCCATGATAATAGGTCTCCGAATTAATTTTTTTGATGTTAAATTTTAACTGTCGCTTATGATAGCAGAACTGGCGTTTTATTTTTTAAAAGAATCTCCCATTAGGTGGATGTGAAGGTGGAAAACTTCTTGCCCTGCCGTTTCACCCGTATTAATGAGTGTTTTAAAGCCATCTAGATTTTGTGATTCTGCTAGTTTTGGGAGTAGCATCATCATATGTCCGATTAAATCCTTGTCAGTAGGAGTCATCTCAAATAGTGTTGGAATGGGTTTAATAGGAATAATAAGTAAGTGCACTTTTGCCTTGGGATGAATGTCTTTAATAACAATGCATTTTTCATCTTCATAGACAATCTCCGCGGGGATTTCTTTGTCAATTATTTTAGTAAATAGGGTTTTTTCTGAATCCATTTTAATGCTCCAAATGTTAAGCGTTTCCTTAAGCGGTTATCGATTCGCTTTCTCTACTAGACCAGAAAGCCCAAATCTT
>CAZQYD010000033.1:0-11991 GCA_964597465.1 uncultured Piscirickettsiaceae bacterium
TGAAACGGCAATATAGTTTTTAATTTTTCCGTTACTATCTTTTAAGATGCTCATTTCTGTATCTAATGGAAATATTTCTCCTGATGCTTTCTTATTCCAAGTTACCCCCCTAAATCGACCGTATTGATTTAAAGAGTGCCATAGTTTCCCTGCAAAATCTTTAGGTGTTTTAGCTGACTGTAGAATTCTAGGGTTTTTTCCTTTTATTTCAGCTAATTGGTAGCCGTAAAGCTCTTCGAATGCTTTATTTACAAAAATAATATTATTGACATCATCCGAAATCAATACCGCTTGATTAATACTTTTAAAGACTTCTTCAAATAGCACCAAATTTTCGACCGATTTTCGATTTTTTCTAATTAAATTATTTAGTGCATAAATTAATTTACCAAGTTCATCCAGAGCAACGGGTTCTTCTAATGCAATACTTTCTTCTTCAAGCTCAATTGCCTGTATATTATTTGTTAAAATTTGAAGTTGTTTAACTGATTGTTTAGTTACCAAAAACGATACAAAACCAACAATCAACAATAGTAACAACATAAAGGCAACGTAAATATTCCTTTCTTGTTCAGCTTTTAGAATTGTGTCATTCAAACTTGATTCAATTTGTATGATGGTCGTATTAATGCCTTGTTGCATGTATGACATGGCTGATGAAGCTACTTTCCACCAATTTCTGCCATTTATTTTATTTAACTCAAAATCTAGTAATGCTAAATCTTCAGCCTTAAACAAGCTATCTATCAACACCTGTTCTTCGATTTCTTCAGTTGTTTTTTTCTGCCTAATAAGACGATCAACTTGATCTATTTTGGTTTGGTAAACACCTAGTTTTTCAAAAATATCTGTAAACTTTTCTCTATCTACTAGGGAAATTCTAGTGTCATTTTTGATGGTGTGCCTTAGTCGAGATAAACGTGAATAGTCTAAATAAAACAACAATCTTGCTTGTGCTTTTTTAAAATGAATGTAATCCTTAAAGTGTTTAATATAACCTTCAAATCCAATAATAGACCGAATACTATTTAGGTAAAATATAACCTGCTTTTCATTTGCCATACGATCTCTAAATTGCTGAATTTTGTTTTCATGCAGACCTTGTAAAATGTTTTTACCTCTTAAATTAATTTTTCTTTTAAGATTTTTTTGAGCGTATACATATGAATTTAACTGCCTTTCTTTTTCTTCTGAAACAATCGTGGTTAAAAATAGTCCAAAACGAAGTCCTCTTTCCTTTCCAAGGTACTCCTTTAGTGTTTCTCGTTCAAACCATTGTTCTAATAATTTAGATACTTCATACGTTTTTTGTTCTCTTTCTTGCATTAGAATCAAAGAAATAAGTGTTTCATTTACAAATGAGTACTGATTAAAAAGTTGTTGTTGTAACCTTTTATCTCCCGAATTCCACAACGCTTTCTTTTTTAGAAATTCTAGCTTAACAAGCTCAGTGTCAAGACGCTTCAAGATTTCCTGACTGTTCGGGTGTAAACTTATGTTTTTAGATAAATTTGGCAGGTCAGAAATATCTAGCTGAGTTTGCTTAAATACATGGTTTATTTCATCTTTAGTAACCTTACCATCATTTAAATAGTTATTTAATTTACCACGTTCATTTGCGATAGATGAAATTAAATAGCTATAGGGCAAAACGAAATGAAACGCAGCCAAGGAGTTTTCATACACCGTAATAGTGTGATTCTTACATGAAACAATTTGAAGGAAAAATATTGCAATAATTGTGATAGGCAATAACAAAAGAAATAAAAACTTAGCTTTTAAGTTTATTGTTCCTATTGAAAAAAAACCTTTATACTCTTGTCTAGTAACCACGCGACACCCCAATCATTTAATATAACAACTATAGCTAAAATACATAATTTTGCAAGCTAAATAGACTATAATTAAGTTTTTTACGACTTATTTATGTCTATGGAAACTCGTTGCCTTGCTCCTGCTAAAATAATATTGACGGGTGAACACGCGGTGCTTAATCATGTGCCTGCACTCAGCCTTGCTATTGATTTACCGACGATTTGCGAAATCAACTTTACGCAGTCAAATCATGCAGATAATTTCTTTGACATTGAGCTAAGCAACTTTCAACAGCGAACCGCTCTTCCTTTTGCTTTATGGAATAATCTTGCAATGGAAATTGAAAGCCGTTTCCAGCAATATCAACAAAAAACCCAGCCGATTCAAATGATTCTTCAGCAACCTAATGACTTAATTATTATTTGTCTATACCATTTTCACCAGCGATACCCGATGAAAAAAGGTCATTGGCATATTAAAATTTCAGGACATAATCTACTCAGTAGAGGACTGGGAAGTTCTGCATCAGTCATCATTTCATTGCTAGTATCACTTTACCATCAAACTGGCGAAAAAATCGACAATGCTGAGCTACTTGATATTGCAAAAACAGTTGAAAGTAGGCAACATGGTAAATCTAGCGGTTTAGATCCCGCGACCATATTATTTGGTGGTTTAATAAAATACCAAATAGACCAACCTATTAAGGAACTCAGCAGCGAAAACTTTAATGCTTGGTTAATTGATACGGGGGTTGCAGAAACCTCTACTGGTCAAGCGGTCATTCATGTGCAAAATAATTTTCCGGCAAAGCATTCTATCTGGCAAAAATTCAAAGGGGTCTCTACACAGATTGAAACCGCCTGGCTAGCACAAGATAACACCCTGCTCGCCCAAGGCATTAAACAAAATCAACAATTACTAGAAACCATTGGTGTAGTGCCAGACAGAGTTGCACGTTTTTTAAATTCTCTAAATAAAAGTCAGCTATCCACAGGAAAAATTTGTGGTTCGGGTGCAATTGCAGGAGATTCCGCAGGCGTGTTACTTTGTATTGGCGACGCACCGACTACACTATGCGAAGAATATGGTTATCAACTGCAAGCCATCCGTATTAATAACAAAGGAACAAGCTGTGAAATGGACGTCTAGCGCCCCCGCTAACTTAATGATAATGGGCGAACACAGTGTGGTTTATGGGCATAAAGCGATTGCCACGGCGATTAATCAACGTTTAACGATTACTTGGCAGACTCGTGACGACCAACAGATTAAAATTGTTTCAGCACTTGGTGACTATGAAACATTACTAACTGAAGATTATGCTTTACCCAATCATCCAAAATTACAATGGATAATTGCGACCTTAAATCATTTTAAACCCGAACTTAAACAGGGGTTAAGTATTCATGTCCAAAGTGAGTTTGATGCCACGTTAGGTTTAGGCTCTTCAGCAGCGGTGTTGGCGGCGATGATTGGTGGATTAGAGTTTTATCTACATCAACAAACTACCCTTGAAGAAAAATTTAAGCTTGGTTTAAAGATAATCCATCAGATTCAACAACGCGGATCGGGAACAGATTTAGCCGCAAGCTTAGCGGGCGGAATGATTTTATTTGACCCAAGAAAACCGAAAATTGACCAAGTAAACAGTGTAAATTTATCATTAAACCTCGTCTATTGCGGTTACAAAACCCCAACCGCAGAGGTTTTAAAAATAGTGCATGAACATTGGCAAGGTAAATCAGCACTTTTGCACTCACTGTATCAAATCATGGGTCAAACCACCGAACAAGCATTTAGTTCGCTAGAGCAAAACAATCTTACGCAGTTTTATCAACTCGTAAATAGCTACCAAGGATTAATGGATACGCTAGGCGTGAACGATTTAACTCTCAGCCGAATCATCTACGAAAGCCGCGCTATGCCAAATATCTCTGCCAGTAAAATTTCAGGTTCAGGACTAGGTGATTGCGTGCTTAGCTTTGGCAAACTCGACCCTAACAACTCTTTTATTAACCAATTACAACCCATGTCTGTACACACCAGTCCGACGGGGTTAGTGTGTGAAAAACTATGACTGCTCAACAACTTGTAAATTCCATCATCCCCCACAAAAAACCAGTTCAAAAAGGAACAGGCAAAGCTGCCATTAATATTGCGTTAAGTAAATATTGGGGAAAACGAAACGTTGAACTAAACCTGCCAACCAATAGTTCACTTTCAATCAGCCTGCCAGATTTAGGTACTGAAACAACGATTGAAGTAAGCAGAGCCAAACAAGATGTCATATTCTTAAATGGCAAACAACTTGATGAGGATGAAACCTTTGCTAAGCGACTGTCTAAGTTTTTAGATTTATTTAGAGAGAATTGTTATTTTGAAATTCACACCACCAACACCGTTTCAACCGCCGCAGGATTAGCCTCATCCGCCTCTGGTTACGCCGCCTTGGTGCTGGCGTTGAATGATTGTTATCAATGGCAACTCAGTAAAAAAGCACTTTCAATCCTTGCAAGATTAGGCAGTGGCAGTGCCTCACGCTCCATCTATGATGGCTTTGTCATTTGGCACAAGGGCGACCAAGCAGACGGCAAAGACAGCTATGCTGAGCCCATTAATGAACAGTGGCAAGACTTGCGAGTTGGCTTAGTTGAAGTAGATAGCTCAGCCAAAAAAATGAGCTCCACCCAAGGTATGCAAAACACCGTCAACACCTGCGAACTATACCAATCATGGCCAGCCAAAGCCGAAGCTGATCTACTCAAAATAAAACAAGCAATCCAAGAAAAAGATTTCACAACCCTTGGCGAAACCGCTGAGAACAATGCACTCAGTATGCACGCCACTATGATAGCCACCCAACCGCCTATCCTTTACTGGCAACCAGAATCAGTTGCGTCAATGCATAAGGTTTGGGCGTTAAGAGAACAAGGCATTGCCGTTTACTTCACAATGGATGCTGGACCAAATTTAAAACTACTGTTTTTAGAGCAAGATATTAAAAGTATTCAAGCAGAATTCAACGAACTAAAGGTAATTCAACCTTTTAAGACAATTTTGAGATAAAAAGTGCCCAGGGGGGTATCCCCTGGCATTTACGCCATGTAGGCAGGGGGCACTTTTTAGTGATTTTCTGCTTATTTCACAATCGAAAGATGTGGTTTTTTCTTTTTTGGTTCTTTTTCAGGTTCGACTGACACACTAGGAGAAGGCTCTTCTACTATTTTAGAATAATCTTCTTTCGGAAAAGGCATTCCCTGTCCATTTTCACGGGCAAAGATAGCTAGAACCGCTTCTGGTGGGAAGCCAACTTCCTGCTCTAACCCTTGAAATCGAGCCTTGAACGAAAACCAATCATTGGTCATCTCCAACTGCCTAACCGCATTAGGACTGGCATTTAGCACAATTAAACCCTCCTCGACAAACTGTCTTGGAATATAGATATTTGGATAATCCGCATCAACTTGAAAATTTGGTGTCCATTCATTATCAACAATCCAATCATACATTGCACGAATCAAATATGGGCGATTAGAAGTTGCCATAAACTAGATTACGTCACGCATATCAAGTTCATCGTCCGACAATGAATCACCAAATACTTCACGTGAAAGCACTTTTTCAGAATAGTCGCGAATAGCCTTAGCAGACTTAGGCAACTCCACGCCTAAAGACGGTAAACGCCATAACAATACCGCCAAACTCACATCAACCAATGAATAATCATTACTTAAAAAATAAGGCTGATGTTCAAATACTGGAATCATTTGTACCAAACGCTCTTGTAAATCACGGCGTGCGGCTTTAACTTCTTTAGCATCTTTACTGGTTTGGATGGTGCTGACTAAACCATACCACTCAAGTTCAATTTGACGAAGCATTTGACGGGCACGTGCTTTAGCAATCGGATCAACCGACATTAACGGAGGATGCGGAAATCTCTCATCTAAATATTCAATAATGACTTGTGGGTCATAAAGCACTAAATCACGATCAACTAAGGTAGGAGATGTGCCATAAGGATTAATATCCATTAAGTCATCAGGCATACCTTTTTTCGAATCAACATCAATAATTTCAAGCAAAATATCTTTCTCTTTCGCCATTAAACGAACGTGATGCGAAACAGGGCATCTTGGATCTGAATATAAAGTCATTGTTGCGGTTGGTAAGCTATTGTCTACTTGAGCCATTCGAGAAACTCCAAAAATTGAATGATTAAAATAAACATTATACAACCCTTGTCAAGGGGGTAGGTTTTTTGCTAATTATTCTGAATTGAAAAAGGCAGTATCTGTTCGATATTGCCTTGCTTTTCTGCCAACATTATTAGCCTATCAACCCCTAAGGCTACGCCTGAACAATTTGGCAACCCTTGGTTTGTTAAGCTGGCTAGTAAGTTTTTGTCTATTTTTGGTTGTGGTTTTGCTAATTTTTTTCGTTGCTGTAAACTTTTTTCAAATCGTTGTTGGTAACTTTTAGCGTCTTGTAATTCTAAATAGCCGTTGGCAATTTCCATGTTATTGACAAAAATCTCAAATCGTTCGGCGGTGATTCCGTCCGCTGAAATTTTAGCAAGAGCGGCATCTTTTGCTGGGTAATGGTGTAAACAGGTGATACATTTATTACCTAATTTTGGTTCAATTATTTCTGTTAAAATTAATTGTTCCCACAAACTTTTATCCGTTTCATCTACGCCAACAATTTCTGCTATGTTATTATCCGCTAGGCAATCTTTACATGCTGTTGCGGTTGCCTTATGAATGTTTTTTATGCTCGCATAGTCTTGAAAGGCTTGCTGATAACTAATAAATTCGACATCTAAATTGCCTAGTAGCAACTGAATAACCTTAGCCGTTTCTGCCATCATTTGCTGTAAGCTAAAATCTAGCCGATACCATTCCAACATAGTAAATTCGGGTTGATGCCTTGGGCTTAAATCGCCTTGTCGAAAGACTTTACCTAAATAATAAATATCACCACTGCCTGCACAAAGCAATCGTTTCATGGTGTATTCGGGTGAAGTATGTAGATAATGTGTTAGTTGATTGCCGATATTTGGTAGGTCTAGTTTAACGCTAATCGAGTCTAAATAAGGGTCGGGAACGGTGGCTGAGGAAAGTATTGGTACATCGACTTCCATTACCTGTTGTTGGTGAAAGAAGTCTCTGATGGTTGCAAGAGCGTTCGCGCGTTTTTTTAAAATTTTAAGCGATGCACTAGGCAGAGCCGTTTGTTTATTTCGCACGCGAAATATATTCACCTGTTTCGGAGTTACAAATTATTTTTTCACCAATGGTGATAAATAGAGGAACTTGCACCACCGCACCAGTGGTTAAGGTGGCTGGCTTGCCGCCTGTTCCTGCGGTATCGCCTTTTAAACCTGGGTCGGTATCGGCTACTTCTAATATGACTTGTTTGGGTGGCACAACCGCAATTGGGTTTTCATTCCATAGCGTCACGGTACAGCTAGTTTGTTCAACTAACCATTTTTCATATTGGGCAACCGCGGCGTGGTTGGCTTGGTATTGTTCAAATGAACCCTCGTCCATAAAATGCCAAAATTCGCCATCAGTATAAAGGTAC
Source organism: uncultured Piscirickettsiaceae bacterium (assembly GCA_964597465.1). Lineage (GTDB taxonomy): Bacteria > Pseudomonadota > Gammaproteobacteria > Thiomicrospirales > Thiomicrospiraceae > Hydrogenovibrio. The sequence continues at coordinate 7,405 of CAZQYD010000033.1, forward strand.
TGAAGTTCAATATCCATCACATCTGCGGCATCCACTTTTTCACCTGATTTAAAGGTTTTTTCAATCATTTTTCCCGTGATAAGATTGCGGAATTTAACGCGGTTAAATGATTGTCCCTTGCCTGGTTGTACAATTGTGTTATCAACAATCGTGCAAGGCTGTCCGTCCATCAAGAATTTTAAGCCGTTTTTAAATTCACTCGTGCTATAAGTTGCCATATCTTTGTCCAGTCGTATAAAATGTGGGCTTATTTTATCTTAGCGAACCTTATAAAACAATGATTCAATCAATTGATGAACTTTGTGAGTTAATTCAGCTCACGCCAACTCAGTTAAATATTGATAGAAACACGCCGTTTTCTTTAAAAGTTCCACGGCATTTTGCCAATCAAATTGAACCAAAAAACCCAACCGACCCTTTGTTATTACAAATTTTGCCCGATTTAGTTGAGAGTAAGCAGAGTGTCGATTTTACAGTGGACCCCGTCGGAGATTTACAGTCTAACCCCATTGATAGTTTGCTACATAAATATTACGGCAGGGTGTTATTAATTGTCAGCCCAAAATGTGATATTCATTGTCGCTATTGTTTTCGCCGACACTTTCCCTATGAACAGGTCAAAAAAAGTCACTGGCAAGCGGCTCTCGACTATATTCAACAAGATAAGAGTGTGCAAGAAGTTATCTTCAGCGGTGGCGACCCCTTCTCACTCAATGAAAATATTTTGATTGATTTAATTCACCAAATTGAAAAAATATCCCACGTCAGCACCCTACGCATCCACAGCCGCACCCCCGTGGTAATGCCTGAAAAAGCGGATAAAGATAAACTTATCAAAACGCTAAAAGACAGCCGTTTAAACATTGTGCTAGTCATACACTGCAATCATGCCAATGAATTAACCACTGAAACCAAAAAACTGTTTCAAAAATATAAAAAAGCTAATATTACGCTGTTAAACCAATCCGTTTTACTTAAAAATGTCAATGATTCGGTAGCAACACTGGAAGAACTTAGCCGAAAGCTCTTTAAACAAGGCGTTTTGCCATATTATTGTCATTTATTAGATAAAGTAAGTGGTTCGGAGCATTTTCTGGTAAAAAGTACCCAGGGGGGTAAGATATTGGAAGGATTAAGGAGGCGTTTGCCAGGTTATCTAGTGCCTAAATTCATGACCGAGATTGAAGGTGAACCCTATAAAACACAATTAAAAGATTTTACCTAAACTCCCTAATTTTTTTAAAATTAGGGAGGAAATCCAAGCCCATTATTTAGGCTCAGAGATAAAAAGCTACCTTGGTTGAGGTGGCGTTGGTCGTTGCATACCATAACCACTCGGAGGCATAGGCGGCATTGGAGGACGTTGTCCGTAACCGTTTTGCATCTGTGGCATCGGTGGGCGTTGCATGTTAAAACCGTTATTCATCGGTGGCATTGGAGGTCTTGGCATTTGCATGTTTTGACCCTGTGGCATCATCGGCATCTGCATGTTTTGCCTTTGAGGCATACGCGGAGGAGCAAAACCTTGCGGAGGACCGTAGCCACGTGGCGGACCATAATAACCTGGAGGCGGACCGTAGTTACCGCTGTTGCTATTGTTGTTATTGTTGTTGTTATCGGTATCCATTTCATCAGCCATTTCTTGTGCCCAATACATCGGCGTCCATTCTGGCCAGTCATTATCGTTCCAACCATTACTATTGTTATTATTATTCCATGGACCATTATCAAACCAACCTGCCGTCGCTTGCGTAGCACCTAAGCTTAACGCCGCAATTAAAGATAGTTTTAAGAACTGTTTTTTCATAAGTTTTTCCCTCATAAGTTAAATAAAATTCACACTTGCAATTCAATTCTACACCGACCAACCCAAATCAAAACCAAAAAGAATATTCACCCCGATAAACAAACTTGATATTAGTTGTTTCTAATTTAAGGAGGCACTCAATCTTTTAACCCAAATAATTCACAGAATTACATCGCCAAAGATTAAGTTATAAACGTTATAATAAGAAAACACTTAACTCGAAACAAATTCCATGCAAAAATCTCATTTAGCTCGCAAATACAGTACTTTACTGGTAGGGTTCGTTGCCCTTTTTCATTTTATCCTTGCTTTTTTTATCCCACTAGGTGCGGATGAAGCACATTATGCCTTGTATGGTTTAATGCCAGATTGGAGTTATTTTGATCATCCGCCGTTGGTGGGTTGGTTACAAATTTTGCCGATGTGGTTAGCTCCCTTTGACTGGGCAGCTCGAATAGTACCTATTTTGTTATTTATTGCACTTAATTACTTGCTGTTCAAACTCGTTAAACGACTTTATCCAAGCGACAACGAAAATTGGCTTGGGTTTTGGTCATTAGTTTTATTAAATACCATTATCCTGTTTAATTTAATGGGCTTTGGCATGTTGCCTGACAACCCTTTGATGGTTATTTTTCTTGCCATCGTTTTAGTATTTCATAAGCTAATTAAGGATAATCAAACTAAGGATTGGATTTTTCTTGGCATATTAGTTGGTTTAGCCGCCTTAGCTAAATACACCGCGATTACGATTCTTGGCTCACTTATTCTTATCCTGTTATTTGAAAACCGCTGGGTTTGGCTGAAACAATCTGGGGTATATATCGCTTCGGCAATTGCATTAATCATGATTACACCTATTTTATATTGGAATATGCAACATGATTGGGCATCTTTTATTTATCAAATTGAACATGGTACGAAAGCTGATTTTTGGTCAATTGAACGATTACTAAGATCGCAAGCAATTCAACTACTGGTTTACAGTCCGTTATTATTTATTGTCGGCTGGTTGATTATTTTCAACCCTAAAAACTACTTCAATTCATCGCACAGATTATTACTGGCATTCTCTCTGCCAATTATGTTTTTATTTGCCTATACGTCGGGTTATGAGGAAAGTTTACCGCATTGGGTGGCACTGGCCTGGCTGTTATTAATTCCGATTGTCGTAAATGTTTTATGGCAAAAACGTGATGCTAAATGGTTAAAAGCGGTGATAGCTTTACATCTTGTTTTCAATATTGGTTTGATTATTTTTGCTCACAGTTTATTAGTTACGCCGTGGCTATCGAATGGTAACCAGCAAAACCCACTTGAGCGTGAATTTGGTTGGGATAAAGCCGCTGAAATTGCAAAGCAACTGCAAGCTGAAAATAATAATTTAGCGTTATTCGTGCCTAACTGGAGCTATGGTAGTCATTTAAGTTGGTCTGCTCGCCCCCAACCCGTTTATATTGCCAACAAAAAACAAACCCAATTCCCCTACTGGTACGGTTCACCCTCTTCGGGCATGAATGGCTTATTAGTGGTTCCACATTATGACGATGTTCCGCCTAATGTAGGTCGCCCTTATCATTTTGAAAAATGCCTACTGCTTAAACAAGCTGACTTTAAAAAGTATGATAAAATTGTCGTCAGTTATTACTTTTATAAATGCACGAATTTTCAAGAGCCAATAGAACAGCCATGATTTCCATTATTGTCCCAACTTATCAAGAAGTTGAAAACCTACAACCCTTAGCAGAAATGATTAAAGAAGCGTTGCAGGAAATTCCACAAGAAAAGTATGAAATACTTATCATGGATGATAACTCGCAAGATGGTTCAATCGAAAAAATTGCTGAGATTGCGAATGTTCACCCTATTAGGCTCATAAACCGCACTGAAAACCGCGGGCTTTCTCCAGCGGTGATTGATGGGTTTTCTGAAGCCAAAGGCGATTATGTGGTGGTGATGGATGCAGATTTATCCCATCCAGCTACGGCAATTCCAACCATGGTAAAACGTCTAAAAGACGGTAGTAGTGACTTTGTATTAGGCTCTCGCTATGTTGATGGCGGTAGCATTGATAAAGGCTGGACACTGTTCCGCTACCTTAACTCTGCGATGGCAACCCTGCCAGCATTACCGTTGACCAAGGTTAAAGACCCTATGTCTGGTTTTTTTGCACTGCGTAAAACGGCGATTCCACCCATCAAAGAACTGTCTCCTATTGGTTACAAAATCGCCCTAGAGGTGATGGTGAAAGGTAAATTTAGCAACGTATCTGAAGTACCCATCCACTTTGTTGACCGCATTCATGGTGAGTCAAAACTTACCTTATCTGTACAGTTAAAATATCTACAACATCTACGCCGTTTATATCAATTCAAATATCAAACTAAAGCAGAATTTTTACAATTTGCCGCGGTAGGAAGCAGTGGTTTTGTTGTCGATTTAGTCATCTATCTTGTTCTACAAATGATGGGCGTTAGCCATACGGTGGCAAGAGCAATTTCATTCTGGCCTGCGGCATCTTGGAACTGGTTCTTAAACCGTTCTATCACCTTTAGCCATCGAGAAAAAACCAGTAAAGCAAAGCAGTGGGGAACGTTTGTAAGTAGTTCATTGATTGGGTTTGGTGTAAACTACGGAACCTACTATACGCTAACTACCTTTGTACCTTTTTTCCAAGAAAACACTATCCTTGCCCTAATTATTGGTGTATTAATGGGAGTGGGCTTTAACTTCTCTATTTCCAATCTATTCATTTTTAAAAAATTACGCGATGAAGTCGC
>CAZQYD010000034.1:0-11387 GCA_964597465.1 uncultured Piscirickettsiaceae bacterium
TCGATTATTACATAAATCTATGTGGTCGGCGCTAGTTGTTAGATTAAAAGTTATTTCAAATCTAGATTTAACCGACCAACGGAAACCACAAGATGGGCGAATGGATTTAATGGTACATGGAAGACAAATTGATTTTCGTGTTTCATCTTTACCTAGTAGCCACGGTGAAAACTTTGTTTTGAGGATTTTGGATAGAGAGAAAGGGATTGTACCTTTGGATGCGTTGGGGCTTGATGAGCATTCATATAAAGAATTAAAGACAATGATGTCTAGGCCAACGGGGATTTTATTGGTAACCGGCCCGACAGGTTCAGGTAAAACAACCACGCTTTATTCGATGTTAAATGAATTAAACCAAGTTGGTGTAAATATAATGACACTGGAAGATCCAATAGAATATCCGATGTCAATGATTCGTCAAACGGCTGTAAATGAAGAAATCGGCATGACTTTTGCGGCCGGTATTCGCGCTTTATTAAGGCAGGATCCAGATGTTATTCTGATCGGAGAGATTCGTGATGGAGAAACTGCTGAAATGGCTCTTAGGGCAGCGATGACGGGACATCAAGTGTTTGCAACCTTACATACGAACTCGGCGATAGGAGCGATTCCCCGATTGTTAGACATAGGTGTTTCTCGAACCATTATGTCTGGAAATATTATTGGCATAATGGGGCAACGTTTAACACGTAAACTCTGTGTAAACTGTAAACAAGCTTATACGCCAGAAGAGTTTGAAAGCGAACTCGTAGGATTTCCAAAAGACGAAGCCTTTCCCGTTCTATACAAAGCAGTTGGTTGTGATGATTGTAATGGTAATGGCTATAAAGGGCGACTTGCTATTCTAGAAACATTACGATTTACCGACGAGCTTGATGAGTTATTACTTGAGGGTGCAACGCAACATCAAATTCTTAATAAAGCTTTAGAACAGGGTTATTCAACGATGTTGCAAAGTGCATTAAGATGGGTTCGTTCAGGTAGCACGACGCTTGATGAAATTAGTCGAGTAGTTGACTTGACAGAGCTAGTGTAATGATTACTTACAATTACACAGGAATAAATCGTTTTGGCAAGCGTGTTAGGGGAGAAATTCAAGCTAATAATACTCAAGATATGGAGCAAAGATTAAAAACTTCTCAGGTAACGATTTTAACTTATAAAGAGAAACCAAAATCACCCTTCGCTTTTTTATCTAAGAAAAAAATAAAAAAACGAGATATTATTACCGTCACCTCACAATTTAGGCAATTGCTTGGTGCAGGAGTTTCACTAATGGAAATTTTAGAAGATTTGCGAGAAACCTATGAGGATGAATCGGTTCGTGAAATGTTGGCGTCTATTCATGAAGAAATGGAAGGAGGGAAAAGTTTCTCGGAAGCGTTACGACCTTTTGAAAATGAATTTGGCTCAATATATATTTCCCTGGTGTCGGTTGGTGAAAAAACAGGACAATTAGATATTATTTTAAAAAAGTTGGAGGAAATGATTCGCTGGGAAGTAGAGCTGGCAGCAAAAGCTAAAAAAGTTATGATCTATCCGTCGATTGTAGCATTTGTTGTGATTGGTGTCGTTTTGCTAATGATGCTGTTTGTTGTACCAGAGTTGGTTACATTTATTGAAGAAATGGGTGGGGAGCTTGGCTGGGCAACCTTAGCATTAATTGCAACCTCTAGTTTTATTCAAGAATATATTGTTTTTATTCTTTTATCGCCTTTTATTATTACGATTGCAATGAAATACGCCCTTTCTAAATCAAAAAAATTTAGAGAAAAATTTGATCGTTTTTCTTTGAATGTCACCATAATAGGGCCCGTGCTATATAACTTAAAAATTGCTAGATTAGCCAGTTCTTTAGCGGTGATGTATGCATCAGGTGTTGGCTTTACAGAAAGTTTAAGAATGTCCAAAAAAGTATTAGGAAATACCTACCTAGAAAACAACGTTGAAATGTCTGTTCGAATGATTGAAGATGGTGGGAAAATACATGAATCTTTTAAAGAGGCGGAGGTTTTTCCATCGATGGGGATTAGAATGGTCAAGGTTGGAGAGATAAGCGGTAATATGGATTCTGCCTTAATTAACATTAGTGATTACTATGAAACCGAAGCAAAAGACATGATTGATAAAATTGAACCTGCCATCGAACCGCTTTTAACAATTATTATGGCGGTTGTTGTTGGCTGGGTTATGATTGCTGTGCTAGGGCCTGTTTATGACACGGTTGCTCAGGTTCAGTAATGAATAAAATCTTCTATTTAACCGATTCCACGGTTCAGTTAATTGATGCAGAAAAATTAGCGAATGGCAATGATTATCTTGACAGTGAAATCTTATGGGAACAAAAAGATCAAGTTGAAACCTTGCTTTTAACACTTGACGGTAAAAGCTCTTTTTCGGTGATTTTTGATTTTGTCGATGAGTCTATCTCCCATGATTGGGTTCCAAAGTTAATGCCTTGGGAAAAATCAAATTATGAAAAAAAAATAAAGTCCAAGTTTCATGATGATGGCGGCTTGTTTATTAGGGTAAACTGGCTTGGAGAGTATCGAAAAAATGAAAATGGTGCCACTGAAGAGTTAATGATGACTTCGTCTGTGTATGGTAGTGAAGACTTAAAAAATTTCTTTTTGATAATTGAAGAGGCTCAACTCTCAATTCAAACAATTCATTCCTACCCATTTTTACTGGAAAAATATTTTTTAGCGAGTCTCTCCCCAACTTTAGGGGTTACTAAAAGTAAGCTAAAAAACCCGTTTTTATTGGTATTACAAGAGGGAAAGTATAAATACCGACAAATTTTCTTTTTACACGGAATTCTTAGAATAAGCCGAGTAATTGAGCTTGAAGAAGAACTTGAGACGGATGAAGCATTAATGGCTGGTGTTGTAAATGAATCCTTTGCAACGATTAAATACCTTTATAATCAAAAAATTGTGCCATTTAATTCGTCCGTAGGTATAGTTTATTTGAGTACATCTGGAAAAAATAATCCAGATATGATTAAAGAATTCAGCGATTCAGCTCCTTTTTCAATTGATGAAAATAAAAGAAACCTTACTATCTCAGCAGATTTATACGAGGTTAAAAATAAAAAGCACGTGACTGAAAGTCCTTATGGACTACTTAGTTTTTTGTCTGTATTTATTCAAAAAAAATCCACGGTCAGTTTTTATGAAAATGCATTTTTAAGCAAACTTTTGCTTTTTAAAAATTCTAGTGTGATTTTAACGGTTGTGATTTTTATGACGCTAATTTTTGGTTCTTTGTATTTAGTTAGTTTAGGTGTTTCAGACTTTCTTTTAAAAGAGAAAATATCAGCAATGGATGTTAAGATTAAACACTATCAAAGCCAACGAAATAGTCTTCAAGAGGTTATTTCTTTGGCTTATGACGCTCAAGACATTAAAGCATCTGTTGATTTTTCACAATCTATTCTTGATGTAAAAAAAACCAAGCTATTTGAAAGTAGCCTTGACGGATTATCGATAGTTTTATCGCAGCACCCGCATATTCTGATGGATAAGTTGAAATGGCATAAAAACCAGTATTTTGATAGCAATAAGCTAGAAATATATTTGGAAGGTTGGGTTTACCCCTTTAACGTGTCTTACGAAAAACCTGTTAAATGGGTTGATAATTTTGTAGATGGATTAAAAAAACATCCTAATTTCAGTAGTGTTGAAGCGGTTAGCGAACCTTTAAATCGAAGCTTGAAGAAAGCAATTTCAATTTCAGTAGATGACATTAAACAAGTCAATGCGTTACCATTTTCGATAAGGTTAACGATGGGAGGTAAAGGTGATAAATCTCAGTGACCCTCTATTTCTACAATATATAAAAAAACCGCTGATTATACTGGTGATACTTTTACTTCTGATTACTGGCTCAGCTTATTACCTACTGAATTTAAAAGATGATTTTGACAGAATAGTACGTGCTAAAGATCGCTCTTTAACTCAAATTATTAATCAAGTAAAGTTTTTAAGAACACAAGAAAGTTTGTTCATTAAATATGGTTCGCAATATCAAGAATTTTTAGAAGCTGGGTTGGCTCATGAGGTGGATCGTGTAAAATGGACAGATCAACTTTTGAGTATCCAAAAAGAATTAGCCTTGGATGGCTTTAATATTCAATTTGAAGCGGAACAGAAATTAACTCGCAAACAAGTTAAACACTTAAAAATATCTAAGAATATTTTTTATTACTCAAAGTTAAATATATTATCAGGCGTGCATTCTGATCTTGATATGCTTAGCATTTTTAATGCCATTGATGAAAAAATTACGCCTTTATACTTAATTGACGCATGCGAATTACAGGGAGATCCTAAAAGATTTAACTTGCGTAAACTTGATAAGACAAATCCCTTATTTAATCTAAAATGTTCAATAGTATTACTCCAAGCAAAACCGAATAGGTTTAATCTAAAATAAACGGTAAGAAATAGGCAGATAAATGAATAAAATTGTATTATTAAGCATTATTTTTATTGAATTGTTTTATGTCTCCCGCATCTCAGCAGACATAGGGAGGTTGATGTTAACCGTTGAGCAAAGAAACCTAATAAATGCATCTAGAAATTTAGAGAATCCTGTTTCTATCGGTAAAGTCCCTATCATAGTTGCTCCAAAATTAGCGGCAAAGCGTTACCCAAAGAATATTTCAGTTTCGTCTATTATTGTTAGCCCCAAAGGTAATAAGATTGTTAGGGTAAACGGAAAATTTAGAGAAAATTACTTAGAAAATATAAAAATTGATTCTAAAGAAACTACCGCTACTAAGGCAAAATTTATTATTGATGGCAAGCAGGTGCAAGTTCCTGTTGGTAAGACCTATTTAACGAAAACACACAAATTAACCAGTAATCATGCTCAAGAAAAACAAGTTAATAATATAAGGTTAAAATTAGCAACAGAAAAAGAAAAGAAACAAAAATATAACTCTGAAAATACTCAAAAATACTCAAAAACATCAACAACCCATTAAATATTTAATCGGAGGAGGCTAGTCTGCCTGCTAAAGCAGAGACAGTAAAATCACTTGGATAGCCAAGTAGCTCCTTTATTGTTATGTGAACTTAAAAATTACCTCGTTATTTTTTATAAAATGATTTTTATTTACATGAAAATTATAACTGTGTATAATGCGGTCTAATATAAAGTTTAGCCTTAGCTAAATAATTTATTAGTTTACTAAAAATACCCAGTTGATATTTATTTTATTTTTGAATTAGGAGACCGTTCGTGAACAAATTACCATTAAAAACATCGCCAAAAATACTAGCACTACTTATAAGTTCGACATTTTTATCCTCAGCAGGTTTTTCTGCTAGCTTACAAGCCGAAACAGAATTAGAACATGTCGATATTCATAATGACGCTAAGGTTAAGCAAAGTAATCGTAATGAAAGGATGCTTAAACTAAAGAATGATATTGTTCATACTGAAATAATTACCGCAGAAAAAATTGAAAAAAAGCATGCCGCCAGTTTAGCGCAAGCGATTGAAAATGAACCTGGTGTTAAAGTAAATACCGATTGTTCGTTATGTGGTGTAAAAAGAGTAACTTTAAGCGGATTAAAGGGTGAACATACCACCATAATGATAAATGGCGTGCCAAATAGTTCGTTAATGGAAGGATTTTATGGGTTTGATGCGATTCCCACCGCAGGTGTTACGGCAATTGAAGTTGCAAGGGGAGCAGGGGCTTCTTTAGTTTCTCCTGAAGCAATTGGTGGCGTTGTTAATGTTGTTACTGCAAAACCTTATAATGATAGGTTAATGTTCGATATTTCCCGTGGTACTAATAACTATCATAAATATCAGTTTGTTGGTACAAAAGTAAGTGCTGATAAAAATACCGCCTTTGCTCTTGCCGCTCAGTCTGATCAGCGAGGTCAAGTAGATGTTGATAATAACTATGTAAATGAGTCGCCAGAATTAACAAATCGTGCGATGAATTTACAGGTTTGGCACAAACTATCTGAAAAAAATAAAATAGATTTTCGTATAGAAGATCAATATTCAGAAGTTTTTGGTGGGCCGATGTTAAACACCTCTTTTGCGATGTCAAAATTTGATGCTCGTACTCAAGGTAATGGCGATGCTGATTTTATTGATGGTCATGTTAAAAATAAACCAACGGCCGGCACAACTGCCAGAGATTTTTTAGAAAACATTATTAGCACAAAGCAATCCTATACGGGTAAATGGACGCATGATGTTAGTGATGATTTACAAACTCAAGTTATTGGTTCGTATGTAGATGCAACCTTAGATTCTGTCTATGAGCATATCACTTATAAAGCAGATCAAGATATTTATTATTTGGATGGTAGAGCCGATTATTTTTTAAATGACCAACATGCTTTAACCTTTGGTGTTGATTTTAAAAAAGATGATTATAGTTCCGTATCAACGGGCGGCACGGCTAATGTAAGAGGTCCTGCTGGAGATTCTTACAAATTAACAACAACAGGTGCTTATATAAAGGATTTTTGGACGCCTTCTAATAGTTTAGAAGTTTCAGCCGCCTTGAGAATCGATCAAATTGATGTTGATTTTATTGATCAAAATCGTGAATTTAAAGAAACTATTTTGTCGCCAAGATTTCATGCAAGGTACTTACATGACTTTAGTTGGACATCTCGTTTTTCCGCAGGGCAAGGTTATAGAGTGCCCCTGGCATTTTTTGAAACCGATCATGGAATCGTTGATAATCCATTAATAATGGATGTAGATAAATTAGAAAAGTCTAACTCTTTTCAATATAGCTTAGATTATAATTCTGCTCAAACAGGTTTTGAAACAAGTTATAGTTGGACCTCAGTCGATAACTTAGCGATGATTGATGGCAGTGACTCTGTTAATACCAAAATCATAAATGCTGAAAAAACGGGTGTTGTACAGCATCTTGGTGTATCAGCAAATCATCAAATAGACGGGCATTGGGCAATAGAAGCTTCGGCAGAAAAGTTTATGTATGACGGAAATTATCGTGATACTTTTGGAATAATCCCAGCAGAAGAAAGGCTAAGCCTAACGCTAGATTATGATGGGCACGGTCATGACTGGGATGTTTCAACCACCGTAACTTGGATAGGAAGCAGAAATTATGCAGATTATTCGGGAGCAGACTATGGCAACCACTATAAAGATAAATTAAATACTAAAAATAATGGCGATAGTTCGCCAGCTTATTTTACGGTTGATTTAAAAGTGGCTAGAGATATTGCCAAAAACTGGAGCCTTTATGCCGGTGCAAATAATCTGTTAGATTATACTCAAACAGGTTCAGGCAGTTCTCCACTATTCTATGACACTGATGGAGCGGTAGATGTTACTCACATTTGGGGACCCTTGCGCGGCAGAGAAATTTATGCGGGCATTAAAGCAGATTTTTAAATATCCTAAAAGATAGTTTATCAACTAAAATAATTGCAAACTTAGCTTAACTGGACTATAATTCCGCTTTTCAAAAATACGTACTTTTTGAATTATTTAGCGGGGTTATATTTTTATATGCCTCATAGAAGATATTGTTAACGAGTATTCTCGTTATCGCCGATCAAGACAGGAGTTTTATTATGGTCGTTATTCGTTTGGCCCGTGGTGGCGCAAAAAAGAACCCTTACTATAGAGTAATGGTTGCAGATCAACGTTTTTCATCTACTGGACGTTCTATTGAACAAGTAGGTTTTTATAACCCTAGCGCACGTGGTGCAGAAGAAGTTCTTCGTCTTGATATGGCGAAAATTGAAGAATGGACTGCTAAGGGTGCACAACCTAGCCCAAGAGTAAAAAACTTAATTGCTCAAGCAGCTAAAGCTTAATTAATTCATCATTATAATGACAGAAGATAACGATAAGTTAATTTTAGGTCAGATTAATGGTGTGTTTGGTGTTCAAGGATGGGTAAAAATATTCTCGCACACCGACCCTCGTAAGAATATTCTTGAATATTCGAACTGGTTGATAAAACGTAAGGGAGACTGGCAAACTATCCAAGTTGAAAGCGGAAAGTCACAACAAGGTGGTAAAACAGTTGTTGTGAAACTTAAAGGTTTTGATGAAAGGGATAGTGCACGCGATCTAATGGGTTGCGACATTGCCATTCTTAAAAAAGATTTACCAGAATCAACGGATGGGATTTACTGGATTCAGCTAATTGGTTGCCAAGTGACTAACCTTCAAAATGAAGTGTTAGGCAAGGTAGTTTCATTAGTTGAGACGGGTGCACATGATGTTTTAAGGGTTGAAAAAGACGATTCTTCAACCTTAATTCCTTATGTGAAAGATAAGTTTATACTTGCTGTCAACCTAGAATCCCAAACCATCCAAGTCGATTGGGTTGTAGAAAGCGAATAATGCGTTTTGACGTAATTACGCTATTTCCAGAAATGTTTACTTCATTGAGTGAAAGTGGTATTTCTAGTAGAGCTTATGCTAAAGGTTTGTATCAGTTAAATTTTACAAACCCACGCAAGTTCGCGACTGATCGACATAATACCGTTGATGATAGACCTTACGGTGGAGGACCTGGAATGTTGATGCTTTATCAGCCACTTAAAGAAGCGGTTGAAGAAATAAAGCAACAAGTGAAAGGTAAATTACATGTGATTTATCTCTCGCCGCAAGGTAAACCCTTGACGCAAGCTAAGTTACAGTCACTAAAAGAAAAAGCAAACCTTACGCTCGTTTGTGGGCGTTACGAGGGGTTAGATGAACGGTTTATTGAATCGTTTGTTGATGAAGAAATTTGTGTTGGAGACTTTGTTGTTAGTGGCGGTGAATTGCCGGCGATGATGTTAATGGATGGTGTGATTAGGTTGTTACCGAAAGCACTGGGGCATTCCTCTTCCGCTGAAGAAGATTCTTTTTCAGATGGATTATTGGATTGCCCACATTACTCTCGCCCTGCAGAAATTGATGGAATGAAAGTTCCTAAGGTTTTGATGGAAGGTAATCACGCTAAAATTAATGAATGGCGTCTTCAACAAAAAATAAGTCAGACGAAATTAAAACGTCCAGATTTATATCAATCTTATAAGTTAAGTCAAAAAGATTGAACTTGTAACATTGAACAACTAGGGTTCAACCTCTGGTAATTATATATTATTAATGTTGGATAGAAATTTTTCAGACAGTTTAGTCTGAACAAAAAGAGAAATGCAAAATGAAAAATGCAATTATCGCTCGTATCGAAAATGAGCAAATGTCAAAAGAGCTTCCTGAATTTTCAGCTGGTGATACAGTTGTTGTACAGGTAAAAGTAAAAGAAGGTACTAACGAACGTCTTCAGGCTTTTGAAGGTGTGGTTATCGCTAAGAAAAACCGTGGTTTAAATTCCTCTTTTATCGTTCGTAAAATTTCACACGGTATTGGTGTTGAGCGTACATTCCAAACATTCAGTCCTTTGGTTGATTCTGTTGAAGTGAAGCGTCGTGGAGCGGTACGTCGTTCTAAACTTTATTATCTTCGTGAACTTTCTGGTAAAGCGGCAAGAATTAAAGAAAAAATTAAAAAAAGATAATTTTAAATTGTTTTTAACTTTAAAAAGCATTCATCGAGTGCTTTTTTTATGTCTATAATAAAATTATGCGTAAAAAACAAATATTAACGAAAGAAGTACAAGGGTTTTTAACCGCTTGTCAATTTAATGATGGTTTAAGTCAAAATACTATTGATGCCTACCGTCGTGATTTGCAGTTAATTGAAAAATGGGCAACTCCAAATCCATTTTTATTGCTCAGTTCAGAGAAAATTGATGATTTTATTCAGGCTTTGTTCGGTGCAAAAAAATCTGAAAAATCTATTGCTCGTTGTATTTCAACCCTTAAAAGATTTTTTCAGTTTGCTTATCAAGCAAAGCTGATTTCCTCTAATCCTACCAGTCTTTTAAAATCGCCAAGATTAACCAAAACCATTCCATCTGTTATTTCAGAAGAGCAGGTCACAAAATTAATTGAAACGCCTGATTTATCGACACATTTGGGTCGGCGTGACAGAGCGATTTTAGAGTTAATGTATTCGTCGGGTTTGAGAGTTTCTGAACTGGTAAATTTGGAGTATGAACAAGTCAATCTATCCGCAGGACTGGTGCAGGTAACGGGTAAGGGTAATAAAGAGCGTATTATTCCAGTAGGAGAAGTTGCCTTGGAATATTTGGAGCTGTATATGAATCAATCTAGAGAATCTTTGCTAAAAGGAAAGTGGTTGGGTGCTTTATTTATTTCTAGGATTGGTAGAAGAATGACACGGCAAACATTATGGCATCGCGTTAAAATTTTATCAGAACAAGCAGAAATTTATTCCAATCTTTCTCCTCATGGCTTACGCCATGCCTTTGCTACACATTTAGTGAATCATGGTGCTGATTTACGTACGGTTCAGTTATTGTTAGGACACTCTGATTTGTCAACTACACAAATTTATACCCATGTTGCGAAACAACGTTTGAAATCTGTGCATCAACATCATCATCCGCGTGGCTAGAAATGAACATTGTGGTAGAATATCTTCAATTTCCAAGTAATTAATTAGGGTTTTTATGAAATTTAAATCAGTTAAGTTAGTCCTCATTGCATTAGCAATCTCCTCACCTGCTCAAGCAGATATTAAAGACGTTAAAAAAGCATTAATGGATGCTATTCCAAATGCGGAGTCCGCGATTATTAAGAAGTCTTCAGTTGAAGGTTTGTATCAAGTATCGCAAGGCTTGCAAGTTTTTTATGTTACTGCGGATGGCAAATTTGCTATTTTGGGTAATGTGGTTAATTTGAAGTCGGGGGAGAATTTAACCAATTTAAGTGTCGAAAAACTTCGTAAAGATTTGTATCAAAGTTTAGACGTTTCTTCAATGATTGTTTACCCAGCAAAAGGAAAAGTCAAACGTACCATTGCTATTTTTTCAGATATTGATTGTCCGTATTGCCGAAAAATGCATGCAGAAATTCCTGACTTGAATGAAGCTGGTATTGAAGTAAGATATTTAGCTTACCCAAGAAGTGGCGTGGGTGGAAAATCTTACTGGAAAATTGTTTCAGCTTGGTGTGATAAAAATCCCGCTGAGGCGATGGATGAAGCAATGTTGGCAGGGATTTCAGGGGATAAAAAATGTAAAAATCCTGTTAAAGATCATATGTTATTAGCGGAAAAGTTTGGAGTGAATGGTACGCCAAACATTATCACCGACCAAGGTGAAATGTTCCCAGGTTATTTACCTGCGAAGAAACTAATCAAACGACTGGGTTTGTAATAGATAAGCACTTAACCTCCTAAAAGGTTAAGTTTTTATATAAAAAGTGCCCAGGGGGGGGGGAAGCGTTTCCTAAAGGAAACGCTTAATAACTAAGGTTAGAATTAGGCTGAGAAAAAAGTGTCGC
>CAZQYD010000035.1:0-11321 GCA_964597465.1 uncultured Piscirickettsiaceae bacterium
TTCCATTAATGGCTCAACCAGGTGGCGTTTTAATGCGAGCAGGTCATACCGAAGCAGGTTGTGATTTAGCAAGTTTAGCAGGTTTTGAACCTGCCTCTGTTATTGTAGAAATAATGAACGAAGATGGCTCAATGGCACGTCGTGATGATCTTGAAGGTTATGCAGTGGAGCATGGTTTAAAAATTGGTACCATTGCTGATTTAATCGAATATAAATTACAAAATGAAAAAACCATTGAGCGTGTTTCGCAATGTAAATTACCAACCGAATTTGGTGAATTTAACCTAATTGGTTATGAAGATGTCATTGAGCATCATGCCCATTTTGCACTTAGTTTTGGTGATATTTCAGGCACTGAACCAACAGCGGTTCGTGTGCATATGTCGGATACGATGTGTGATATGTTTGGTTCGCAACGTGATGATTGCAAATGGTCGTTACGTTCAGCCATGAAACAAATTTCTGAAATTGGTTCAGGTGTGATTGTGGTGCTTAGAAAAAATGAAGAAGGCTCTGATTTATTAGATAAAATTCAAGCCTTTCAACTGAGTGACCGTGGCATTAATAGTCCAGAAACAAAAGCAGAAGATGATGCTAAAACCTATGGTTTGGGTGCTCAAATAATTTCAGATTTAGGGTTAACTAAACTAAAAGTAATTGGTTCAGAAAGCAAAATGACAGGTCTAAGCGGTTTCGGGCTAGAAATTATTGAATATATAAATAAAAAGGAAGTTTAAAATGAAAATGATAGAAGGCAATCTAACCGCAGAAGGTATGAAAATTGGTTTATTAGTAGGGCGTTTTAATAGTTTTATTGTTGACAGCCTTGTTAAAGGTGCAATTGACACCATCGTTCGTCACGGCGGCAGTAAAGAAAATATTGAACAAGTAATGGTACCTGGTGCATTTGAAATTCCAATCGTTGCTCAAAAAATGGCAGCATCTGGAAAATATGACACTATCGTTGCCTTGGGTGCGGTGATTCGAGGTGGAACTCCTCATTTTGAATATGTTGCAGGGGAATGTGTAAAAGGGATTAGCCAGGTTTCACTAACCTCTGGTGTGCCAATCTCATTTGGTGTATTGACGGTTGATACCATTGATCAAGCCATTGAAAGAGCAGGCACAAAAGCAGGAAACAAGGGTGAAGAGTGTACGCTAGCTGCAATTGAAACCGTTAACGTATTAAGGCAGTTTTAAATAGATGGCAATGCAGTTAAAAGATATGCAACCAGGTCAAGGCGAAGAAATTATTGAGCTGGAAAAAAGAATTAGTCCGCGTTCACAGTCTAGACGAACAGCGTTACAAGCATTATATCAATGGCAAATAAATCACTCTGATATACATGACATTGTAAAACAGTTTAGTGAAGCGGAACGCTTGTCTAATTTAGATATTGATTTGTTTCATGAGTTGGTCAATGCGATAGTGGTTCAGCATGAAGAATTAGATGCATTATATGCAGAATTTTTAGACCGAAAAGTTGAGATGATTGACCCTGTTGAAAAAACAATTTTAAGAATAGGTACTTATGAACTTAAACACTCTCTATCAATACCTTATAAATCAGTTATTGATGAAGCGGTTGAGTTGACGAAAAGTTTTGGTGCTGAAGCTAGTCATAAATACATTAATGGTATTCTTGATAAAGTAGCTAAAAACCTAAGAGCGGTTGAAATCAAAGGTTAAGTTATTTTGATGACCTCCGAATTCTCTATTATTGAAGATTATTTCAAACCCATTTCTGCTGGAGAATCATCTATTAATGTTGGTATAGGTGATGACGGAGCGGTTTTATCCATTCCCTCTAACAAGCAACTTGTTGTTGTTACCGATACTTCCATTGAAGCAGTTCATTTCCCTAAAAATACTGCTCCATTTGATATTGCTTGGAAGTCGCTTGCCGTAAATTTAAGTGATTTGGCGGCTATGGGAGCAACCCCTGCTTTTTTCTCACTGGCACTCAGTTTACCTGCGGAGCTGAATCGAACCGATTGGTTGTCAGAGTTTGCACTAGGTTTAAAAACGCTTTCAAAGAAGTATTCAATATCGCTTGTTGGCGGCGATACCACCAAATCCGATGTTCTAAGTATTACGATTACTGCCAATGGCTGGGTTGATTCGGGAAAGGCAATATTGCGTTCTAACGCCAAGCAGGGTGATTTAATCTTTGTATCAGGCAATATTGGTGAAGGCGGTTTGGGTTTACAAAAAATAGCAGATGCTGAAAATTTTAAATCCGTAGTTCAACATTTAAATACGCCAGAACCAAGAGTCGAGCTAGGCTTGAATTTGGTTGGTTTAGCAAATAGTGCCATTGATATTTCAGATGGTTTACTGGTAGATTTAAAACACATACTCACCGGCTCAGGAGTTTCAGCAAAGATTGATTATGATACGATTCCTTTTTCTTTAGATATGCAAAATTATATTCAAGAAACGGAAGATTATTTTTTCCCTTTAACTTGCGGCGATGATTATGAACTTTGTTTTTCCGTGCCGAAACATAAGCTAGTGGAACTAGACAAAATCAAAAAAACATCAAAGGTTCATCTGACTTGTATAGGTGAAATTTGTGATGGGGAAGTAGGGAGTGTCTCTTTGACATCGAACAACAAGAGTTTACAACAAAAAATAAACTCTTTTAAGTTAAGCGGTTTTAAACATTTCGTCTAGCATTAACGCCTTCAGCAAGTATTTTTAGAGTGAATAAACTATCTTCCCAATGAATACAAGCATCAGTGATACTTTGTCCATACACCAGTTCCTTTCCTAGTTCAATATCTTGCCTGCCTTCAACCAAATTACTTTCTACCATCGCCCCCATAATGTCTTGTTCACCATTACTGAGTTGCTGTTTGATTGACTCGGCAACGATTAGTTGGTTTTTATGCTGTTTACTACTGTTTGCATGGCTACAATCTACCATTAGTTTGGTTTGAACCTTAGACGATTTTAGTTTATCTACCGCTGCCTGTACGTAGTTGCTTTCATAATTTGGACCATCGTGACCACCGCGTAAAATAACATGGCAGTCTTCATTGCCCATTGTCTCAAAAATAGCAGAATGCCCTTGTTTGGTTAAAGACATGAAAATGTGTGGGTTACTTGCTGACGAGATAGCGTCGGCGGCAATTTTGAATCCTCCATCAGTACCATTTTTAAAACCGATTGGGCATGAAACGCCTGACGCCAGTTCACGGTGCCCTTGGCTTTCCGTTGTTCTTGCTCCAATCGCGCCCCAAGAAATTAAATCCGCAACGTATTGTGGTGAGATAAGGTCTAGGAATTCGGTTGCACAGGGAACACCAAGGTTGTTTATATCTAATAATAAAGACCTTGCTTCCCTTAATCCCTTGTTGATTTCAAATGAATCGTCTAGGTTAGGATCATTGATTAATCCCTTCCAACCAACGGTAGTACGAGGTTTTTCAAAATAAACTCGCATGACGATTAGTAATTCATTTTTGTACTTATCAATCATTGGTTGTAGTTTTTTAGCATACTCACGTGCCGCTTCTGGGTCATGAATTGAGCAGGGACCAATAATAACTAAAATTCTATCGTCTTTGTTATTCAGGATGTTTCTAATCGCCAACCGAGCTTTGCTAATCGTTACACTAGCCATTTCTGTGATTGGAAAGAGTTCATGCAATACTTCAGGCGCACTGACTTGTGTAGTTTTTTTTATTCTTAAATCATCGGTTGGCTGTAGTTTGCTCATGCTTTTTTTGATTCCGCTAAAGTTAATTTTCGCGAAATATTTTAACATATTTATAGCTGAATTATGGCTTGCTAAATCGTATATATGTTAAAATAACGTGTTAATTTAAAAAAGCTCGCGGACGAGTCCACGTTTTTTGAGGAGAGAAAATGGGTTGTAAATACATCATTGAAGGTTATACCAACGAAGGTAATAAATTTCGTCCAAGTGATTGGATTGATCGCGTTGCTTCTATGATGGCAACCTATGAAGCTCAAAGACTGGTCTATTCAGATTACTTGCATCCAGAACAATACCAAGGCAACAAGTGTTTAATTCTTAATACAAAGTTAGAGCAAGAAAATAAAGGTATGTATGACTACGTGATGGAATTTGTGAAGTCTAATGATTTGAAATATTCAGAAGTCTGCGAAATCATTGCGGCAGAACTTGGTTCTTAGAACGTTAAATTTAATTCATATCCATTCAAAATAGGTTGAAAGTTGATTTTTTAACCTAAAAAGTACCCAGGGGGGTAGGCTCCCTATATTAGAATCCCTAAAACAAGTGTTACTATTCCCGCAATCGCTAAAAAAGGCCCGAATGGTTGGGCTGAATTCATTGCTTTTATTTTTAATAATCCCAATACAATGGTAATAACAATACTGGCAATGGATGCAATCAGTATGATTTGCGGTAGGGCTGATATTCCAAACCATGCACCAAGTGCGGCGAGCAGTTTAAAATCGCCGAATCCCATGCCTTCCTTTCCCGTTGTTAATTTAAAGGCATAGTAAATCAGCCATAAAATCATATAACCAGTGACAGCACCTAAAATTGCCTGTGTCGGAGTGGTAAATTCTCCCGTAATACTGGCAAGTAATCCTAACCACATTAAGGGTAGGCTAAGTTTGTCGAGAATTAATTGGTGCTCTATGTCAATCACAGATATCGTGATGATGAAGTAGGTAAAGACAATCGCCATCAACCCAGCCATGCTTAAACCAAAAGTAGCATAAACATAAATGGTTAACACCATCGTAATAAATTCAATCAGTGGGTATCGGGCAGATATTTTAGTGTGGCAGTGCTTGCAACGACCTTTGGCGAATAACCAACTAAACAGCGGAAATAATTGCTTCCACGTCAGTTCTTTCTGGCAATTAGGGCAAGTAGAACGGGAAACCGAGATTTGTTTCAATTGTTCTTCGGCTTCTTCTTCCATCAATCTAGGCAGCCGCCAGGTCAGCATGGAAATAAAACTACCGACGAGTAAGCCGAAAATAGCGGATAAAATTAGCATTTCAGAACTTGAAAGAAACTCTAGCATCATGTTATTCGCTATAAATTACGCAGTTTCGTTCATTTTCCCACACAATTAATTGGTGCATTTTAACCACATCACTTTCAATTTTAGCTTGAATGGACTGGTAGATAAATTGTGCAATATTTTCAGCGGTAGGATTTTTATTTTGAAAATGCGGGTGTTCGTTAAGGTAGCGATGATCTAATTCAGCAATCACTGTTTTTGCTTGTTTTTTGATTTTTTTAAAATCAATTACCATGCCGACATCATTGAGTTTAGAGCCAACAATTTCGACTTCAATCTTCCAGTTATGCCCGTGCAGTCTGGCACAGTCACCGTCGTAACCTGTTAGGGTATGAGCGGCGGCAAAGTCTAAAATTGTTTTGAGGATAAATTGTTGTGACATGGTAATACTTTTAAAGGCTATAAAATTAGAATTATACTCTATTTTATTCTTTGACTAATATAAGAGGTCAGGCTTATTAAAAAATTAGAAGTAACACCACAATTAGCAAGTTCGACTAAAGCACTCTTAATTAATAAATCTCTATATTTTTTAGCCCCCGTTAAACCCATTAATTTAGGATAGGTTGCCTTGTCTTTTTCTTCATCACTTTTAACGGGTTTACCTAGTGTCTCAGTATTCGATTCAATATCTAAAATGTCATCATGCACTTGAAAGGCTAAGCCGATATTGTCAGCAAATTTTTCCAAACTGACTTTAACGTTTGGATAATGTTTGCTTTGACAGACGCCCATTAAAACAGCCGCTTTAATTAATGCCCCTGTCTTCATTCGGTGCATGTTTTTTAGAGATGATTGATTGGGAAGCTTTCCTTCGGATTCAATATCTGTATATTGTCCACCAATCATGCCTTGTAATCCGCAGGCTTGGCTCAGTAGTTGGATTAAAAAAATTTTAGTTTTATCATCAATGGAATCGTCATTCGAAATACATTCATAAGCTAAAGATTGCTGAGCATCGCCAACTAAAATTGCGGTTGATTCAGAGTATTTAATATGGCAAGTTGGCATACCACGGCGTAAGTCATCGTCGTCCATTGCTGGTAAATCATCATGTACCAGTGAATAGCTATGGATAAGTTCAATTGCCATTGCCGCAGAATCCAGCTTGTCTAATGGGATATTAAAGGAATCAGCAAAACCATAAACTAAAGCAGGGCGAAGTCTTTTGCCCTTATTTAAAGTAGCGTATTTAACAGCCTCAGATAGTTTTTTATCGTAACCTATTAAATGTTGATTTAAATAGTTTTCAAGATTGTTATTTAATCTGTTTTGATAGAGGGATAACGTTTTTTTCATTTATTAATTTTACTCAATAAAAAAGGCTGATAAACAGCCTTTCTTATGTTATTTTAATGCCTTAAAGTTTATCAGCATTTTTATCTAAGTATTCCGCAACACCGTCTGGAGTATCTTTCATTCCATCGTCCCCTTTATTCCAACCAGCAGGGCAAACTTCACCAACTTCTTCGTGGAATTGTAACGCTTCTAGGGTACGAACGATTTCATCAACGTTACGTCCTAATGGCAAGTCGTTCACAACTTGATGACGAACAACACCGTTCAGATCAATTAAGAAAGCACCACGAAGTGCGATATTTGCAGGGTGGACGATACCGTAAGCCTCCATAATAGAACCGCCTAAATCAGCGACAAGAGGGAATTTAACAGGACCTAAACCACCTTCATTTACAGGCGTATTTCTCCAAGCGTTATGGGTGAATTGTGAATCAACTGAAATACCAACCACTTCACAATTTAGAGACTTAAATTTATCAACACGGTGGTCAAATGCCAAAATTTCAGAAGGACAAACGAAGGTAAAATCTAGTGGGTAAAAGAAAACAACCGCATATTTCCCTTGGATGTGAGACTTTAAATTAAAGTCGTCAACGATAGAACCATCCGCTAAAACCGCTGATGAAGTGAAATTTGGTGCTTGTTTGGTCACTAATACTGACATGAGTTTGTCCTTTTGTATAGATTAGGATAAAATTAAAATCGTATTATACCGAATCTATTATTGGAAAAGCCATGTTTATAATTAATTCTACTGAAGGACAAAAATCACTTACGATTGCGGATTTAAAATCCAATTTGATGAGGGTCACTAAAAGTAGCCCCGATATGCCGATTGGTGAAAGGGATAAAGAAAAGCAACCTTTTGAACTAGACTACTCTGTTTTGCATCGCAATAAAGCGGCGATTAAAAGTTATACAGATACAAAAAAGGTAGAGCAGCGCAAAGTAATCGTTACGGTTGAAGAGATTATGACGCGTAGGGTTGTTAGCGTTCAAAAAAATGACACACTTAAAACCGCTTGGGAACTAATGCTAGAACATAATATTCATCATTTACCTGTTTATAATGGATTAAGTCTTGTTGGTTTGATTTCGAATAGTGATATTTTAAAAAAAATTACCGTTGATGGTTTGGACAAGCTTGTGGCTAGCTATGTTGAATTTGTTGAAGATATCATGCAACCAAAAATTATTTCTATTCGAAAAAACACAGATATTCGTAATGTCGCCCTAATCATGTATCAATACCAAATTGGCAGTTTGTTGGTAGAAAGTGAACAAGCGGAGTTATTAGGAATAGTCAGTAAAACAGATTTAATTAAAAGGTTATCAGAGCAACCTCCAGTGGCATTGTATGTTTAATTTGTTAAGCGTTTCCTTAAATAGGTGTCAGGTTTCACCACGTTGTACCATCCCGTTAAACGCTTCCTCAACTTGAGGGTTAATAATAGTTCAGTTTTCTGTTTGCAACCAGTTTTGTAAGATAATTTGTGCAGCATGGTCATCAATGTGTTGAATTTCATTGTTTTTTTTCTTTGTAGTTTTTTTTATCCTATTCTCCGCCTCAATAGAACTTAACTGTTCTTCAATATAAAAAATAGGGCGGTTGTAACGACCACTTAATCTTTGCCCAAACTTACGGGCGGGTTGCGTTAGAGCTTGTCCCTCACCATTTAATCGCATTGGCAAACCAACGACAATCGCAACAGGCTTCCACTGCTCAAAAAGTTCGGTAATATGTTGCCAGTCTGGTTTACCATCTTTGCTAGCAACAATCACTTCAGGCGTGGCTGTTTGAGTAATTGTTTGTCCAATAGCCACGCCGATTCTACGTAAACCAAAATCAAAACCAATCACCATGCCTTCAATTTGATTAGCAGTCATATCCAGCTTCGCTACTGAGGTGTTCAGGCGATACGCCGAGAGTATTTAAGGCGACATGCCATTTTGTTTTTGTATCAACTTCAAACAACAGTGCTTCATTGTATGGAATGGTTAGCCAGCTATTTTCATTAATTTCTTTTGCGAGTTGCCCTTTTTCCCAGCCAGCAAAGCCAAGAAAAGAGATGAAGTTTTCAGGTCCTTTATTTTGACCGATGGCTTTTAAAAGATCTTCTGAAACAGCCATGTTAAGGTTGTTGCGTAAGGACATAGAATGTTGCCATGTGGACTCTCCCTTATACAGGATAAAACCATGTTCCATATCAACCGGGCCACCTATTAATACAGTTTTTTTTGCGGTATTTTCGTCAAGGGCAATATCAAATTTAAAATGCTCTAACAGTTGGTCAACTTGTAAATTGTGGGGTAAATTAATCACTAAACCCATAGTGCCGTTTTCGTTGTCTTCAACGATATAGATAACGGTTTTCTCAAACCAGCTATTATCTAGTGCGGGCATGGCAATAAGAATTTGATGTTCAAATGAGATTAGATTGTTCATATTTTTATATTATAGCGGAAACGTGTTAAATTCATGTCATAATAATTATTATGATTGATATGACAGAAATAGATGATTTAGAAAAAGAGTATTCTGAACAGGGAAAAATAATCTCTGTTGGTTTGGTACTGTCTGTTGAAGGTGATTATATTTTGGTGCAAGCTGAAAGTGCTTCGGGTTGTGCTGGTTGTGGCTCTAAAGGTGGCTGTGGAACGGCTTCGTTATCTAGCTTGTTTGCCCCATCTGTGGCACGTGCTTTGCAGGTCGAAAATAGCTTAAATGCCAAAGTTGGCGATAAGGTTTTATTATCAATGGTGGAGTCAGAATTATTAAAACATTCAATGATGGCGTATGGTTTTCCGTTGATATTATTAATGTTTGGTGCTTGGTTGGGGTTGAATTTTTTTGATTCGGACATATTATCAGCAGTACTTGGATTTGGTTTTTTGTTAAGTGGCTGGTTGTTTACTAAGCTGGTATATAAACCAATACTGCCCAAATTAGAAAAAATATTTTAGGAGTTTATTTAAATGTTTAAGGTTGTTTTAAAATTTAGCGTTTTTTTTATCGCGTTTACCAGTTTTTCTGCCATAGCGATGGCAAAATCACCGACACCATCAACATCCGTTCCAATGATGATGTTGCCAGATTTTACCGTATTAGCGGAGCAGAATAGTCCGGTAGTGGTAAACATTAGTACACTGAAAAAAGTAAAAGCCTCTCAAATGGAGGAACATTTCAAAGGCGTTCCTGATGAAATGTTGCGTTATTTCTTTGGTTTGCCGAAAGACTTTTCTTATCGCGGGCATGGTAGTAAAGCTAAAAAACCTAAAAAGCAAGTACGCTCGTTAGGGTCTGGTTTTATTATTAGTGAAGATGGTTATATCGTGACTAACAACCATGTAGTCGAGGGTGCGGATGATATTATTGTTAAGCTGAATGACCGCAAAGAATATAAAGCTAAAATAATTGGCTTGGATGAACGGACAGATATTGCATTGATTAAAATTGACGCAAATAATTTGAAAGTCGCAAAAATTGGCTCTAGTGCCAATCTTAAAGTTGGGCAGTGGGTGTTAGCAATTGGCGAGCCGTTTGGCTTAGATTATACGGTAACGCACGGTATTGTTTCTGCGATAGGGCGTTCTTTACCTGATGATACCTATGTACCTTTTATTCAAACCGATGTCTCTATTAACCCCGGCAATTCTGGTGGGCCGTTGATTGACATGAAAGGTGAAGTGGTTGGCGTTAATTCGCAAATTTACAGTAAAAGTGGTGGTTCGATGGGTTTGTCATTCTCGATTCCGATCGATATTGCCATGAACGTGGTTAATCAACTTAAAGCATCGGGAAAAGTTGTGCGAGGTTTTCTTGGGGTTAGCGTGCAAGAGGTATCAGCGGAACTAGCTAAATCATTTGGGTTAAAGACTCCACGTGGAGCACTGGTTGCCGAATTAGTAAAAGGGCAGTCTGCTGAAAAAAATGGCATTCTTCCCGGTGATATTATTATCAACTTTAACGGCAAGCCCATTAATAAATCAGCCGACTTACCACCTGTTGTCGGTGCAACACCGATAGATGAAATGGTGGACGTTGAAATATTAAGAGAAGGAAAAAACTTAACAATTTCATTGCGTTTAGATGCCCTGAATGGTGAAGAGTTAAGTCTAAATTCTAGTAGTGAAACGTTGCTTGGTTTACAGTTTGAGTCTGTTTCAGATAAAAAATTAAAAAGCTTAAATCTACCGTTTGGTTTGAAAGTGGTAAGCGTTGAAAAAAATGGTGTAGCACAGAAAGCTGGCGTTACGAAGGGCGATATTTTAGTCAGTGTTAATTTTAGACCTGTTAAGTCAGTTAAAGAATTGAAAAAAATTATTAAAAGTTTACCCCAAAAACGTTCGTTTCCAATTAGAGTAGTTCGCGGTAAAAGTTCAATCTTCCTACCACTAAGTTTAAAAAAATAAAGGACTAAAAATGAAGGACTATAAATGGTTAAAAATTGCAGCAATATTTGAAGGAACGTCTTTAATTCTTCTGTTGCTTGTTGCGTTACCTTTTAAATATTATTTAGAGATGCCAGAGATGGTCAAAATTATAGGCCCTGTTCATGGCGTATTATTTATTATTTTTGTGGTTTTATTACTGATTCATTTGGTAATGAAAAAAATAGGTATTATTCGATTTTTTGTTGGGTTTATCGCCTCCTTTATACCTTTTGGAACATTCGTTTATAAGGTTAAATGCTTAAAATCAAATTTATAGAGACCTAACGGTAGCTAAGCAGAGATGCGGGGTCTATGTCATAATAGGTTTTATTAGATAAAGCGTGTGGTTATGAGTACAATGATTAGCGAAGCTTATAATGCATTTAGAGTTGCGGGTGTACCAGAGGTTGAGGCTCAAAAAGCAGCAGAAGCATTATCTTCGGAAAATTTAGCAACAAAAGATGATATTAACAAGGTTCAAAAAGAGTTATTAGTTATTAAGGAACCGCTTAACAACTAAGATTATTTTATACTGGTAAAAAGTGCCGATATTT
>CAZQYD010000036.1:0-3531 GCA_964597465.1 uncultured Piscirickettsiaceae bacterium
GGACAGTCTTCGGTATTGATTATGGGGGACGTTTCAAAAAAAATTGAACAGCAGCTAGTGAATCGCTATGGTGATAACTTACAAAGTGAAATATTAATCGCAGGTCACCATGGCAGTAATACCTCGACGTCAAAAAAATTCCTAGAGACCGTAAATCCTAATATGACGGTGATTAGTGCTGGCTATAAAAATAGTTTTGGTTTTCCAAATCATAACGTTATTTCACGGATTGAAAATAGCCCGTCGTCATGGTTGAATACTGCCTGTTCTGGAGCGATTGGGTTTACAATAACGCAACAGGGTTGGCGGGTAGATTACCAAGAAAGAATTCGCCGACAAAAGCAGTTTCATAATAGGTGTGTAGCAAAATGAGTTGGCCAAGTTTTTGGAAAAAATCAACAAATAATACTTCATGGCAAAGTTATTTGTTAAAACCCTTGTCATTATTAATTTGTGCAGTTGCCCAAAATCGTCGCAAAAATTTTCTAGCCAATCCGCCAGCTAAACAAACCCGTGCCAAGGTAATCGTCGTTGGTAATATTGTCGTTGGCGGAACGGGGAAAACACCTTTTATTATTTGGTTAGCAAAAAAACTAGCCGCACAAAATATTCGTTACGGTATTGTTAGCCGAGGTTATGGTGGAACAATTAAAAAAAATCAGTCTGCCGTTTTAATCGACAAACACTCAATCCCTCAGCAAGTGGGTGATGAACCTGTTTTGTTTGCAAAACAACTCGCTTGCCCTATCGCCGTCTCTCCTAATCGCCCCAAAGCAATTGCGTTATTAGAACAATTTGACCTAGAGGTGATAATTTCAGACGATGGTTTGCAGCATTATGCAATGGCACGTGATATTGAAATTATGGTCTTTGATGGACAGCGTGGTGTAGGAAACGGTTTGTGTATGCCTGCAGGTCCTTTAAGGGAATTTGTTTCACGGATAAATGAAGCTAGCATTATTGTTAGTAATGGCGATTGCCAAGATGAAATCGTTCAATCCTTAGCAAAGGTCAAAGTCCATACCATGAATTTGAAGCCAATTCAGTTTCGAAAAGTCAACAACCCTGCACAAATAGTTACGCTTGAAACGTTTAAAAATCAAACGGTTCATGCCATTGCAGGGATTGGCAATCCCGCACGTTTTTATCAAACACTAGCAAATTTAAGCATTAAAACGATGACCAAAGACTTTGCCGACCATCAAAATTATCAACAAAGTGACTTTAATTGGAAACAGAATGCAAAACCATTACTTATGACGGAAAAAGATGCGGTAAAATGTCAGTCTTTCGCTGGTGATGATTGGTGGTATTTAGAAATCCAACCCGTTTGCGAAGATACACTATTCGAACAAATAAGAGAGGTCATAAATGGATGATAAATTATTAGAAATTTTGGTTTGTCCAGTAACCAAAACCAAGTTGATTTTTGAAAAAAAACAGCAAGAATTGATTTCAAGTGCCGCAGGGTTAGCCTTTCCTATCCGTGATGGTATTCCAATCATGTTAGAAAATGAAGCGCGTGAACTGAATTCAGCAGAAATCGACAAATATTTAAAACAAAAAAGAGTAAATGCTTAATGTCTTTTATTGTTGTTATTCCCGCACGTTATGAATCCAGTCGTTTACTAGGTAAACCTTTATTGGAAATCATGCCTGGTAAAACGATGATTCAAGGCACTTGGGAACAAGCAAAACAATCCGGTGCTGATAGAATTGTGATTGCGACGGATAATATAAAGGTAAAAACGGTTTGTGAAAGTTTTGGTGCAGAAGTGTGTCTGACTCGTAATGACCATCAATCGGGTACAGAGCGAATTGCAGAAGTGGTTGAAACGCTTAACTTTTCCGAAGACGATATTATCGTCAATGTGCAGGGTGACGAACCCATGCTACCTGCTGAGTTAATTCACCAAGTGGCAGAAGCTTTAGAAACGCATGCCGAAATTAACATGGCAACCTTGTGTGAGCCAATTGACGATGTAGAAACGGTATTTGATTCCCATGCGGTAAAAGTTATTCGCAACCAACAAAATCTAGCACTGAACTTCACCAGAGCACCGATGCCTTGGTCAAGGGACACTTTTGGAGCACAACCGACACTGCCAGATAACTGGGCGTATAAAAGACATATCGGCTTGTATGCCTATCGGGCAGGATTTATTAAACAATATGTTAATTGGCAAGAATGCCAACTAGAACAGGTTGAAAAGCTTGAGCAGTTAAGAGTGCTTTGGTATGGCGAACAAATTTTAGTATTAGATGCACTTGTTGAAGCAGGGGTTGGCGTGGATACCGAGCAAGATTTAGAAAAAGTTAGAAGTTTACTTGGAGGGCTTCAATAATTCATGGGAAAGCTTCTAAATTTATTAACCATTGTAGCGGATATATACCTTGGCTACTGGATGTTAAAACGTCATTTTCAAAATAAAAAGCTTATACAGCAAGGCTATGAGATTAAACAAGATAAAATTCGCCCAATTACCTTGTTCAGTATTATAATGGTTACCATGTACGGTATTTATATGGTTTATTACCTTATATCTTAATACTTTACTCATTATTAAATTAAATAAAAATGATATTCTAACTAGATAATATCAAAAATTAACGATAGAGATTAATAAAATGAATGAAATAGACTCAGCCGTTTCACAACTAGATTCACTAGCAGGTCAAGGCTATGAAATGATTTTGGACTATGCTCCTAAACTAGCGTTAGCCATTATCACCCTACTAATTGGTTTATGGGTTATTGGTCTGGTAGGGAAACTACTCAAAGTATCAATGGAAAAGTCAAAAGTTGACCCAACGCTAGTTCCCTTTATTAGTAGTTTAGTGGGCTGGATACTTAAATTATTATTGTTCATTTCAGTTGCGTCAATGATTGGAATTGCAACGACATCATTCATCGCCGTATTAGGTGCCGCAGGTTTAGCAATTGGTCTAGCCTTGCAAGGAAGCTTGGCAAATTTTGCTGGAGGTGTGTTAATTATGATTTTCAAACCTTACCGAGTAGGGGATTTAATTGAAGCCCAAGGGCAGTTAGGAACCGTTAAAGAGGTCCAGATTTTTAATACGATTTTAGTTAATTTTGAGAGTAAACAAATTATCATCCCAAATGGTTTAATGTCAAATGGTACAATTACTAATTATAGTGCAGAAGGCCTTATTCGTGTTGATTTAACGGTTGGCATTTCTTATGATGCTGATGTTGAAAAAGCAAAGTCTGTTCTTCTAGACGTAATGAATAATCACAGCTTAGTTGTCAACGAGCCGGCTCCATTTGTAGGGGTTAATGGTTTCGGTGATAGCTCGGTAGACTTAGTGGTTCGTCCACACTGTAAGCCAGAAGATTATTGGGATGTTTATTTTGATATTAATGAACAAATTAAAATTGCACTAGACAGCAATAATATTGCAATACCATTTCCGCAACGAGATGTGCATTTATTTAATGCCTCTTAAAGGAAAAGATTAACAACTAAGATTATTTTATACTGGTAAAAAGTGCCGATATTTTCACTGCAA
>CAZQYD010000036.1:3541-11178 GCA_964597465.1 uncultured Piscirickettsiaceae bacterium
CAGCAAAAATAGCGACACTTTTTTCTCAGCCTAATTCTAACCTTAGTTATTAAGAGTTTCCTTAAACTAAACAAACCTAAACAAATTATAAAAAAGGTAAATACCATGAAATTACGAATTTTAAGCTCACTCATTTTAAGCTCATCATTGCTTGTTGGTTGTGGCGAAGAAGCAAATGAAGCTCCCGTCGCCGCTGAAAAACCAGCAGCAATGGAAAAAGCTGAAGTAAAAGTAGAAAAAAATGATAATCATGGACATGAACATCATGATAAAAAAGTTGCAGAAATTAAACAAGAAGTGAAAGCAGTCGCACAGGAAGTAAAAGCTGTCGCACAGGAAGTAAAAGCTGTCGTTGCTCCTGCACTAGCAAAAGCAAGCTCTGATGACACTGGTACAGTCCATACCGTTGAAATGAAAAATTCAGGAGCTGATGGCATTATGGTGTATGTACCTGGTTTTATTAAAATAAACAAAGGTGATACGGTAAATTTCGTAGCCTCAGATGCTGGGCACAATGCGGTATCAGAAGTTTCTTCGGGAGCTTCATGGCAAGTAGGCTTCTCTGGTGGCAAGGTTAAATTTGATGACGAAGGTGTTAATATCTACTACTGCACACCACATCGTTCAATGGGAATGTATGGTGTCATTCAAGTTGGTGAAGCCAAAAACAAAGCCGACGCAGTTGCTAAAGCAAATACAATTGACGGTGGATTTGCTATGAACTCAGGTCGTTTAAACAAGTATATTGAACAAGTTAATTAGTCAATACCCAATTCCTATACAGGGAATAGGGTATTAAATAAAGGGATTAGTCTTGACAGTTAATCCCTTTTTCTTTGATTAGATGCTCGTAACGTTTATCTGTCAAGGTTCTTAAAAAACAAACCATTTGTTCGACTTGAATGGGTTTTAGTTTTCTGCCGTCTTTGAGTTCTTTCAAGGCAATATTTTCGGTGACTTCTGGTGCTAACCACTGATGTCCAGTTTCTGGATTGGTTTGGTTTTTTGAACCGATTAAATATTTATCATAAAAAAGAATCACCGTTTCTAAATCTTGAAATACACCGTTGTGCATGTAGGGTTCTGTCACTGCAATGTTACGTAATGTTGGTACTTTGAACTTGCCTTTTTGCTTTATATCATCTACCGCAGGGTTTTCAAATAACCCTTGATCGTTAACGGGTTTGCCAAGTAGTTTGGTTAGCTTGATATTTTCAGGTACGCCAAGATTGTGGTATTCATAGTTAGAAAAGGTTTCTTTGGCATGTCCATTTGGCATGCGTTGATGACAGGTGGCACAGTTGGTAAATTGTTGTGAAAAGAATAGTGCTTTTCCTGATAATTCTTTAAAGCTAAACTCGGCTTCACCTTTTAATACTCGGTCATATTTTGAATCAAAGGGGGCAAAGGTTGGAGATTTCTCAAAACTTTCTATCGCTTTGGTCATTGCAAGGTAAGCGTTATCAACATTATCAAAAATATGCTCTCCATAAAACTCCTGAAATGCCTGTTGATAATAGTGGTTTTCTTTTAGTCTCTCAACAACTGATTTTTTATTTGGCATTTGCATTTCAACAGGGTTAAGCGGTGGTCCACCTGCTTGACCTGCTAGGTCGGGTTCTCTGCCATCTAAAAACTGCCCACCAAGATAACCATGATAGTCAGGTTGCTGGGAATTATAACGGGTATTTTTGCCATACTTAAAAACAGGTGAAAACATAGCATAAGCAGCGGTTGGTGCATTGCGGCCACCAAATGTTTTTCCATGAGCTCCTAATGAGGTGGCAAAGGTTTCACTGTTAAGGTGTTTTCTAGCATCGACAAAACCATGAAAAGGATCATGGCAACTGGCACAGTTTTGTTGGCGATTAATTGAAAGTGCTGTATCAAAAAATAGCCGTTTGCCAAGTTCTTCTTTGCTAAAGTTTTTTTCTGGTTGTGATTGATTTTGGCAAGCACTTAACAGTAGGCAAGTTAAGCCCATGAATATTTTTTTATTAAATATGTTAAGTGGTGAAAGCATAACTACTATTTTATCAGTTTCTTAAACCCTATGGAGTGATCCATCTCAAGTTTGATGCCTATGTTACTGCCAATGGCGTGATCATGATGCGACTGGCTAAGGCACATGATATGTTCAGAATTTGAGAGTTTTAGGGTCATTATGTAGTGTGAGCCACGAAAATCACGATTGATTATTTCGAGTTTATAATCAGAGTCATCGTCATGAATAATATCATCTGGTCGAACCAATACGGATACTTCATCACCTTCTTTGGCAATAAAATTTAGTTGCGTTGTTAGTAAACCTAGTGTGGTATCGACTTGGTTTTCGCTAGTTACCGTGCCTTGAATAAAAACACCTTGTCCAATAAAATTCGCCACGAAACTATGCCGTGGTTGGTGGTAAAGTTGGTAGGGTTTGTCCCATTGTAAAAGCTCGCCATCACGCATTACGCCAACTGAATCAGCAATGGTAAAGGCTTCGTTTTGATCATGGGTGACCATTAGAACGGTAATGTTTTCAATTTTTAAAATATGGCGAATTTCTTTGGTTAGGCTTTCTCTAAGTTCCTTGTCAAGTCCAGAAAAGGGTTCGTCCATCAGTAAAATTTCAGGTTTGGGGGCGAGAGCTCTTGCGAGTGCGATTCGTTGTTGTTGTCCGCCCGACAGTTGGTGTGGATAACGATTTTCTACATCGGGTAGGTTTATTAGATTAAGCAGTTCCTTAATACGTTGTGATTGTTTAAATGAACCTAAATTAGAAATCCCAAAGGCAATATTTTGTTTAATCGTCATGTGTGGAAACAGGGCATAGTCTTGAAAAACCATACCGACGTTTCTTTGCTCGGTGGCAACTTGTATGCTTGCGGAGGAAAGCAGGCGGTTGTTAAGTTTAATTTCACCATCCGTAATAGATTGTAAGCCTGCAATGGCACGTAGTAGTGTGGTTTTGCCACAGCCACTTGGCCCAAGCAAACAGCCAATTTCACCTTTTTCAAGTGATAGGTTGACTTGGTTGACTACTTTGTTTTTTCCGTAGTAGCTACTGATATTTTGTATGCTGAGTTCAGCCATGCGATTTTCCTATAATTCTACTTAGGATAATAACAGGAATTAACCCCGTTAAAACAATTAATAATGCGGGCAATCCAGCATCTGCAAGCCGCTCGTCGGATGCCATTTCGTAGGCTCTGACAGATAGCGTGTTAAAGTTAAAAGGGCGTAAAATTAAAGTGGTGGGTAACTCTTTAAGCACTTCAACAAATATTAATAAAAATGCAGTTAATAAGCTGGTACTTAATAATGGAAAGTGAATCTTAGTTAATACTTTCCAACGAGTTGCTCCTAAACTTAATGCCGACTCCTCCATAGAGTGTTTAATTCGTTCTAATCCAGAATCAATTGTCTGCATCGACACGGATAAAAAACGAAAAGTATAGGCAAAGATAAGGATAAATAGGCTTCCAGATAATAACAAACCAGTGGATATATTGAAGTATTCGTCCATGAAACTATCCAAAGCATGGTCAACGGAGGTAAATACAATCATCACGGCAACGGCGATTACAGTACCTGGTATTGCATACCCAAGCGTGGTGAGTTTAACAAGGAACTCGATGAGTTTGTGTTTCTGAATACGCTTGGAATAACCAAGCAAAAGTGCAATTGTAACAGCAATAATTGCCGTAAAAAACGCTAAATAAAAGCTGTTCCACATTAGTGTAAAGAACTCACTGTTAAAGCTAGTGTCAGCAGTCATGATTGACCAGTTTAGGAGCTGTAAGGCAGGGATAATAAACCCTAAGATAATGGGTAAAAAACAAATACTGAAAGCGAAGAAGGCTTTTTTACCTGTTAGTAACGATTTAATTGCTTTGGTTCCTTTTTGGGCATGCGAAAAGTATTTAGCCTGTCTTCTTGACCAGTATTCCACCGCCATTAATGCAACCACAAATGCGAGTAATAATAACGAAAGCTGTGCCGTAGTCGTGGTATCGCCAAAACCTGTCCAGGTACGATAGATTCCTGTTGTAAAGGTAGGGATGCCAAAATATTCTACCGTACCAAAGTCTGCCAAGGTTTCCATCAAAGCAAGGGTAAGCCCCGCGATTATCGCGGGGCGTGCCATGGGTAACGCAACTTTGAAAAAGATTTTAACTGGGTTGGCACCAAGGGTTTTACTGGTATCAATAATCGCTTGGCTATTACTAGCAAATGCCGAACGAGCCAATAGATACACATAAGGGTAGAGCACCAATGAAAACATTAAAATTGCCCCACCAAGTGAACGAATTTCTGGAAACCAATCTCTCATGAATGCCATGCCGAATAGCGGGCGTAAAATTTCCTGTACCGGTCCCGCAAAATCTAATAACCCTGTGTAGGTATAGGCGATGATGTAGGCTGGCATCGCTAAGGGCAGTAATAACGCCCAATGTAATATTCTACTTCCAAAAAAATCATACTGAGTAATTAACCAAGCGGTTGATACTCCAATTAATAATGTACCAATCGACACCCCAAACATTAAAATTAATGAATTGATAATGTATTCAGACAGCAGAGTTTCTGCTATATGTGTCCAGTTTTCATTGGTTGGTTCAAACAGAAAACTGAGTAATAGCCAAACAGGAGAGGTCAACAATAGCGTGACCAGTAGGGTTAAAAAAAACCATTTTTTAGAAATTTTATTCAATTTTTTTCTTTATTTTTATTAGGTGCAAAGCCGACTATCGCCAGCCCGCTTTATCCATGACCCTAACGGCATTGTTATTTAACAATCCAAGTTTTGATAGATTAATCGCGTCAAATTCAAACTTACCCCACTCGCTTAATGTCTCGCTCCAGTCTACGGTAGGAATAATTGGGTATTCATTATTTGCCTGTGCGTACCAAAATTGTGCTGATGGAGAAAGTAAAAATTCGATTAACTTAATAGCGTTTTCAGTATTCTTGGAGGATTTGGTAATGGCGATTCCGCTGACATTAATATGTGCCCCGCGATCATTTTGATTTGGCCAAAAAACCTTTACTTTATTTGCCGCATATTTATGTAAACCATCTGAACTGTTTTCCATCTGCCCAAGGTAATAGGTGTTGACTAGCGCTAAATCGCATTGTCCAGATGCAATGGCTTTAATTTGATCTTTATCTCCACCTTGCGGTTTGCGAGCAAAATTCTTAACCAGATTGTTTGCCCATTCTTGGGTCGCTTTTTCACCTTGATGAGAAATCATTGAAGCGACTAATGATTGGTTGTAAATGTTATTTGAAGAACGAATGCATAAACGACCGTGCCATTTTTGATTGGCAAGATCTTCATAAGTCGATAGTTCGGAAGGTTTCACACGGTCTTTTGCATAAACAATCACTCTTGCACGGCTGGTTAGGGATAACCAGTAATGCTGCGGGTCTTGCAAATGCTTATCGACCATTATGCTCAGTCTTTCAGGAATAGCTGGTTTTAATACGTTAGAGACTTTTGCACGATGTAAATTTCCCGCATCAACGGTAATTAAAAGATCTGCTGGGGAACGACTACCTTCAAGTTCAAGCTTTTTTAAAAGTGCATTAGCAGAGCTGGTAATAAGGTTAACTTGAATGCCTGTAATACGAGAAAATTCATTTAATAATGGTTTAATGAGTTGTTCTTGGCGTGCGGAATAAACATTTACTTCTTCTTTATCCGCAAAGACAGGGAAAGATAAGGTTAAGGCAATGAAAGCTAGAATAAATCGATTCATAGGTGTTTTCTTTAATTGATTATAATTAAGGGAACGCTTAACAACTAAGGTTAGAATTAGGCTGAGAAAAAAGTGTCGCTATTTTTGCTGAAATGAGGCGTAATAGCTAGCTATTGCAACGAATTGCAGTGAAAATATCGGCACTTTTTACCAGTATAAAATAATCTTAGTTGTTAAGCGATTCCTTAAGGTTTATATTTAGTACAATATTGTTAATTATATCTAAAATACATTTTTAAAATAGGAATTCTATCATGAAATTAAAAGCCCTTAATCTCGCCATTATCTCAAGTATCTTTCTCGCAGGTTGTGGTGGAGGGTCAAGTAGCTCACCAATTAAAACCGCAGAGCCACTTAAACATGACGTTTCTAAAATGAAACTATTATTAGAGACTAATGCCGATATTGCTTATGCAGTATATTCTGATTCGGTTAGCACCTTGCAAACTTTAAAATTAACAATCTCTGCTTTAAAAGCTAACCCAACTACGCAAACGTTAAATGACGCCAAAAAAGCATGGCTAGTTTCGCGTGAACCTTACGGACAAACCGAAGTCTATCGTTTTCGATTAAGCCCAATAGACTCCACTGATTACAAAAGTGAAGATGGACCTGAGGGGCATATCAACGCTTGGCCACTGGGTGAGGCTCTGATTGATTACACCCAAACTGGCAGTGATTTCGGTGATGATCAGTTAGGAGTGAGCGAGCATAAAACCGCCGTCAATCATGGCAAACCGATTACGGTTGCAAATCTGGATGATAATATTATCGCCAACAAAATGATTAAAATTGACCAAAATTTACTCGGAAAAACCGTTAGTGCAGAAGATGAACACGATGTTTTAACGGGATACCATGCCATTGAATTCATGTTGTGGGGGCAAGATTTGAATAACAATGCCAGTGCCAATACTCAAGGAAGTCGTCAAGGAGCGGTTAAAACTTGGGGAGCAAGCAATATTGCAATGGGCGGGCAACGTCCTGTGTCTGATTTCGTCTCCAAAGCAACAGGCGATAAGGCCGAGCGTCGCTTGCAATACCTAGAAGTGGTGGTTGATAAATTAATTACAGATTTAGAAACCGTACGTGATGGCTGGCATAAAAACGCAACCAGTAACTACCGTCGCCAGTTTACAGGCATTGTCACGCTAGACCAAGCCAAACAACGCTTTGCTGAGATTCTAACTGGTATGGGAACGCTTTCAGAAGGTGAACTAGCGGGCGAACGCATGCAAATCGCACTCTCATCAGACTCACAAGAAGATGAGCACTCCTGTTTTTCAGACAATACCCACCGCGATATCTGGCTGAATGCAGTAGGGGTAAGCAACGCTTATTACGGCGATTATGCAGGCTATGATTCAACTTTAGATGGAAAAGATAACGCAGGTAGCAAAATTAAAGGCTACGGCTTTGATGATTATCTAAAAGACATTAATCAAACCAATTTAGCAATTAAGCTAGAAACTCAACTCAAGGTTACAGAAATAGGCTATAAAGCAATCGACCAATCAGCAAGAAACGGAGTGCCTGTTGATGTCATGATTCAATCGCCGTCTCAAGCAGTCGCAAAACCAATGCGTGACACCATTATTTCTCTCAATAAACAATCCGCCCAAATAGCCAAGCTAGCCAAGAACATGGGGATTTCAAATATCATAATCGATGTTGATGCCTCAGCATGTGATACTACTAACCCAACCAAGGTTTGTGATTAGTTTGGTCTTATAATGCTCTAAAAACAATGGTTTTTCATTAAAAAGTGCCCAAGGGGGGGGGGAACATTACCCCCCTGGGCACTTTTTAACTGAAAAATTGAATTTAAAATAACATTTAGCGATTAAGTCGGTTAGGATTGGTTGTAATGAATTTTAATATTAGTTTTTT
>CAZQYD010000037.1:0-11137 GCA_964597465.1 uncultured Piscirickettsiaceae bacterium
TTGTAATTCAGCAATTACTCGCTCAACTCCATCTTCGGACTTTACTATCAATAGTAACGGAACAGTTACTCATAATAAAACAAAGCTAATGTGGAAAACTTGCCCTGAAGGTCAAACGATGCATAGTAACGCTCATGTTTGTGTGGGAGGAGCTGCTCCATATACTTGGGCAGAAGCATTACAAAGGCCCGAAAGCTTAAATATAAGCGGTGGATTTGCTGGTTATACAGACTGGAGATTGCCTAATATTAAAGAGCTATCCTCAATTATAGAGTGGGCTTGTAGCTCTACAAACTTTGAGGTTTTTCCAGGTGTGGCTGGTAGTCTTTTTCATTGGTCATCAACTCCTAATGCACAAAATCCTGACGAAGTATGGATAGTGTTTTTCCAGAAAGCCACAATTCAGAATACTACATCTCGAGACATTTCTCTTCAGGTTAGATTAGTACGGGATGCCCCGTAACTATACTTACTTACATGCCTAGAATTGCAATATGGATAAAAAAGTCTGCGCCCTTTAATCTTGTTAGGTCACCCACGGCGGTATGGAGAACCTTTAAACCTAACAACTATTCCACTTGCCCCTTAACTTGTTGTTGCCTAAAGGAATTCCTGTTTGTACGGTATTCCAAATATCATTAATTCAAATGATGACAATTGTGCTAGCCTGCATGTAATTATACCGATGCGTTTGTAGAAAAATATAGCATATAAACGATAAACAACTTATAATTTAGTTCTTATTAATAACAGCTTAAATTAATTGCGATAGTGATGCGAATTCAAAATACAAAAAATGAAAGTGAATTCAAAAGCTATGTTACTCAAGAAAAAAAATTAAAGGCTAATGAGTTTGACTTTAGTAAACTTTGGTCAATAAAAGATGGTTTTAAAACTTTTCTAACTAACCAGATTACTTGTAAACTAGCCAAAGCAAATTTAGTTAAAAGTGGCTAAACTTAAAAAACTTCAGCTTGTTCAGTTTCGGAATATTGAACAGGCAACTTTAACTTTTGCTGATGGTTTAAACTTAATTGTTGGCGATAATGCAGCGGGTAAAACTTCGCTGATTGAGGCAATATGGGTACTTTCTTCTGGGCGTTCTTTTCGCTCTGCTAAACCGACACATTTAATTCATAATCAATATTTAGATTTCACTTTATTTTCAGAAGTTAGCCAATCCGAGCAGACCTATAAAATTGGCTTAAATCGTTCGGCAGAAAAATCACGTTGTAAAATAAATGGCGAAATTGAAAAATCTCAAGCCCAAATGGCAACTCACTTGCCAGTGCAGTTACTCACCCCTGAAAGCCATCGTTTGTTAGAAGAAGGGCCTAAAATTCGCCGCCAATTTATGGATTGGGGTTGTTTTTATTCTGCACCAGCGTTTATCAAACTTTGGCGTACTTATCAGCGTGCGTTAAAACAACGTAACCATGCTTTAAAACAAAAATTACCACAGCAACAAACTCAGATTTGGGATACTTATTTGGTTGAGGCGGCGGAAAAAATTGATGAAATTCGTGCGGACTATATTGAAAAGCTTAGCCCGTTTGTAAGCCAGTTTTGCGAGGCATTAATGCCTGAAATGACGGATGAGCTACAAATAAGCTATCGTGCTGGTTGGTCAAAATCGGCTGAAAATTTTCAAACCGTTCTAGCTAATAATTATTTAAAAGACCTTAAAATGGGGCATACGCAATACGGCTGTCACCGTGCAGATATTCGTTTTAAATTTGCGGGAGCGGAGGCGATGTTAAAGTTATCACGCGGACAACAAAAGCTGTTTGTTTGTGCGTTGTTATTGGCACAAGCCAGTCTGTTTGAGCAGATTTCTGGCGAACAGGTAATTATGTTAATCGACGATTTACCTGCTGAATTAGATGCAAACCACCGCTTAACTCTGTTAAAGTTACTTGACTTATTGAGAATACAACACATTATCACCACCACCAGTGAATCGTTAATTCCCTGTATTCAGCCAAACACACCGATTATTAAAGTAGTACACGGAAAAATTTTATGAAAAATATATTTTTTGGGCTTATTACAGCCATGTTTTTAACGGCTTGTAGCCAGCATCCTATTAAGGAAGATGTAAGTAGCGAGGCACAAAAAATAACTCCCTTGGCAAGTGCGTATGATTTTCGAATTATTGATAGTAATAATCGTGAAATTATTTCAATTACACAGCTTGCCTCGCGCTTAAAAGACATCGATGTAGTTTTTTTAGGTGAGTACCATGGCAATCATGCTTCTCATCTACTGCAAGCACAATTACAAGCTGCTTTGTATCAACTACGTCCAAACCAAGTATTGACGATGGAGCAATTTACCACCGATAATCAGTCAGCAATTGATGATTATATGGATGAAGAAATTGGTGAAAAAATGTTGATAAAACAAGGCGATGCTTGGAATAATTATGTGGCAAGTTATCGTCCGCTAGTTGAATTTTCAAAACGCCATAGTTTGCCGGTCTATGCGGCAAACGCTCCTGCTAGTTATGTACGTTGTGTTGGGCGACATGGCGAGTCTTATTTGACTAAATTTAAGGCTGACGGAAACTTGCCTAAACAACCTTTTTTGAGTGAACAAGCTTATGAAGATAAATTTATGGGTTTTATGGGAAAAATGCGTAAGTCTGCACGTATTCCAAGACGTTCATACTCCGCACAATTATTAAGAGATAATAGTATGGCGGAAACTATCATAAGGGCATTAGAGGATAATCCTAAAGCCCAAGTTATTCATACCAACGGTGCATTTCACAGTGATTCATTTTTAGGAACGGCAGGGCTGGTTAAAAAACGCAACCCCGCATTGAAAATTGCCGTGATTAGTCCTATTCATGTAAAAAATATTGAAAAACCAACCTATCATACTGACGATTTAAAGAAAGGTAGTTTTATCTATTTATTGTCAAAACAGCCAGACAATTACAAGCAGGCTAAAAACCGTATGGCATCTTTTAAAGCGATGTTTAAGCGTTCAAATCGAAAAATATGCGAATAAAATTGTGTTTTAGCTTACCCCCCTGGGCACTTTTTAGCTAAAAAATAGTGTTTTATATATACAAACTAATAAAATTTGACTAGTATAGGAAGCATGAAACATTATTTAATTGCATTCAGCCTCGTCTTCTCTGTGCTAACCTCTAGTTGGTCGGGTGCGTCTGTGCAAGTAGCTGATTCGCAACCTTGTCACCAGATGGAAGTGGTGAGTCATG
Source organism: uncultured Piscirickettsiaceae bacterium (assembly GCA_964597465.1). Classification (GTDB taxonomy): domain Bacteria; phylum Pseudomonadota; class Gammaproteobacteria; order Thiomicrospirales; family Thiomicrospiraceae; genus Hydrogenovibrio. Next base: position 3,230 of record CAZQYD010000037.1, read on the forward strand.
ACTGTTGTGATGAGATGATGCAAGTTAGTTGTGTTGTTTGTGATAGTGAATGCCATTGTGACGTGAGTGTTTCACATTCCAGTGTGGCTTTGTTAGCCGTTAGCCGTTCTAATCTGACTGCTAGCCTTTATTCTTTGGTGAACAGTACCAATCGTCAGTTACCTGCAGAACCTTTTCAAAGAAAGTTCCTTCCTCCTAAAATATAAATCCTAAATTTCGGTTCTACTATAGAACTAGCAACGTTTGCTGTTTTGTTATTTATTTTTATTATTTTTTGTTGGGGATTTGCTGATGCAGTATTCTTTATCTTTTGCTTTATTTGTTGTCTTACTTTCTTTTTCTGTTGCTAGTGTTGCGGAGGATAATCACGCAGGTCATAATCATGGACAGAAATCCTTGCCAACGTTTGGCGATGATTCGCCTGCTAAATCATCTCAAATTTCTAAATATGTTTGCCCAATGCACCCGCAAATCATTCGTGACCATGAAGGCAGTTGCCCAATTTGTGGAATGGATTTAGTACAACAGATGTTTGATTTATCCGCGGAATCGCCAACAATTGGTGTTAGCCAATCTTCTGCAGACGGTCTTAAACAAGGCTTAGCAATCCGCACTACTCAAGTACAAAAAACACGTTTATGGAAATACATTCCTACCTTTGGCAGAGTGGTTGCCAATAAAAATGCGGTTGAGCATATCCATCCACGGGCAATTGGTTGGATTAGTAATCTAGGGGTTTCTACGGAGGGTGACTTCATTAAAAAGGGTGACATTTTGTATCGTATTTATTCACCCGAAATGGTCTCTGGTCAGCAAGATTTATTGCTAGCACTTAAAAATGTGAGAAAAAGAGGTAGCAAAGCAAAGCCGCTTTTAGAAGCCGCCCGCAGTCGTTTACGTTTACTAGGCATTGCAAATTCAGTAATTAGGGTGATTGAAAAACGTAAAAAAGTGATTCATAATTTACCTTTTTACGCGCCTAAAAGTGGTTATGTGCAAGATTTAATTGTGCAAAACGGTATGTTTATCCGCCGAGAAACCCAGTTAATGCAGATTGAAAATTATGATTCTATTTGGATAGAGGCGGAAGTTTTACCGTTGCAACAGGACTGGGTTGAAAAGGGTTTGACGGTGAATATCGAATCAAATAGTTTTCCGAATCAACGCTGGGAAGGGAGTATCGACTATATTTACCCGATGACGGACAGTAAAACCCAAGCGTTAAAAGTACGTGTAGCGGTGGTAAATAAAGACGGTAAGTTGAAGCCAAATATGTTGGTAGATGTCGAAATTTACGGTGGACCAAAACAAAATATTCTCGCTATTCCGCAAGAAGCAATTATCGATGACGGTGAGGAAAAACGGGTGGTTGTGCAACAAAAAAATGGTCAGTTTAAAGTACAAAAAGTGGTCACTGGAATGGTAAGTCGTGACATCGTCGAGATTTATTCGGGATTGAATGAAGGAGATAAAATTGTATTATCAGGTCAGTTCTTGATTGATTCTGAAAGCCAAATTCAAGCAAACCTAAGACGTTTGCTTAACGCGGAATAGGAGAGAAAAATGATTAATAAAATTATTGATACTTCTATTCAAAACCGTGTATTGGTTTTGCTGTTGAGTGTTGCGATGGCAATTTGGGGCTGGCAGTCTTTTCAAAAAACGCCTTTAGATGCGATTCCGGATTTGTCCGATGTGCAGGTAATTATTAAAACCTCATTTGAGGGTCAGACCCCACAGGTGATTGAAGACCAAGTAACCTATCCTATTTCAAGCTTAATGATGTCGGTGCCTAAGTCAAAAGCGGTACGTGGTTATTCTTTCTTTGGCGATTCGTATGTTTATGTGTTGTTTGAAGACGGCACGGATCCTTATTGGGCGAGAGCGAGGGTGCTGGAATATTTAAGTCAAGTCAAAGCCTCATTGCCCGCAGGTGTTCAGCCTAGTTTAGGGCCAGATGCGTCAGGTGTAGGGTGGGTATATCAATATGCCCTTGTAGATAAAACCCAGCAACATGACTTGGCACAGTTGCGTAGCTTACAAGATTGGTTTTTAAAATTTGAATTGCAAGCGGTTGCAGGCGTGTCAGAAGTCGCTGCGATTGGCGGAATGGTTAAGCAGTATCAAGTGATTGTCGATCCGAATAAACTGCGAGCTTATAATTTACCATTGGAGAAAGTACAGCAGGCAATTCAAGATAGCACGGTCGAAATAGGCGCATCGGTCATAGAGCAGGCAGAAGCCGAGTATATGGTTGCCTTGAAAGGATATGTCACTGATATTGAAGATTTAAAAGAGGCGTATGTTGGCTTGTCATCTGATAATCAAACACCGATTTTGCTGAAAGATATTGCAACGGTTCAGCTGGGAGCAAAATCAAGGCGCGGTATTGCTGAACTCAATGGTGAAGGTGAAGTGGTCGGTGGTATCGTAATTATGCGTACGGGCGAAAATGCACAAACGGTTATTAAGGCAGTGAAAAAAAGATTAGAACAACTTAAACTAGGATTGCCAGCAGGCGTTGAGTTAGTTGAAGTCTATGATCGCTCGGCATTAATTGAGCGTAGTGTTAAAACACTTACCGATAAATTGATGGAAGAAATGTTGGTGGTTGCATTAATCTCCCTCTTATTTCTAATGCACTTCCGTTCAGCATTGGTTGCGATTATTTCGTTGCCGTTAGGTATTTTAGGTGCGTTTATTATTCTAGAGAGAATGGGTGTGTCCGCAAACATCATGAGCTTAGGAGGGATTGCCATCGCAATCGGTACGATGGTCGATGCCGCTATTGTAATGATTGAAAATACCCATAAACATCTAGAGAATTATCGCAAAATCCACCAAAAAGTACCCAAGGGGGTAGTACATTGGCAGATTGTAGCGACGGCTTCTAAGCAAGTTGGCTTGCCTTTATTCTTGTCACTACTCATTATTGCAGTTAGTTTTGTGCCGATTTTTGCATTAGAAGAACAAGCAGGGCGTTTATTTACACCACTTGCACTTACAAAAACACTAGTAATGGCAGTAGCGGCAGGCTTAGCGATTAGTTTAGTGCCTGTTTTGATTGGCTATTTTGTACGCGGAAAATTACCATCTGAAACCAAAAATCCACTGAATCGTTTGCTGATTTGGTTATATCAACCGATTTTAAAATTCTTTTTAAACTGGTCTAAATTGACAATTATGCTATCGGTTGTGGCAATGGCAAGCATTATTTATCCTTGGCAAAACCTAGGCTCTGAATTCATGCCTGAACTTGAAGAGGGAGATTTACTGTATATGCCGACCACTTTGCCAGGATTATCAATCGGGCATGCCCAAGCGTTGTTACAACAAACTGACGCGATTATTAAATCTTTCCCAGAAGTCAAAACCGTGTTTGGTAAAATAGGTCGAGCAGATACTGCAACCGACCCTGCACCTTTAACCATGATAGAAACCACGATTCAACTGCATGATAAATCCGAATGGCGAGCAGGAATGACGCTTGATAAATTGATTACGGAACTCAATGAAAAGGTAAATTTTCCAGGCTTGACCAATGCTTGGGTTCAGCCAATTAAAACCCGTATTGACATGCTCTCAACAGGTATAAAAACGCCCATTGGCATTAAGATTTCTGGCGATAGTTTACAAGTGATTGAAAAAATTGGGCAAGATGTTGAAAAGGTGGTCGCAGAGTTGGACGGAACGCTATCAGCCTATTCCGATAGAGTAGAGGGCGGACGTTATATTAATGTATTACCAAACCGTCATAAAATGGCATTATATGGTTTGAGTATGGCAGATTTATCGAACGTTTTAGCGGTTTCAGTTGGTGGTAAGGCATTACAAAAAACCATTGAGGGACGTGAACGTTATTCAATGAATTTACGTTTCCCACAAAGTTGGCGTAACTCGGTCGAAAAATTGCAAGAATTACCCATCGTAACAAAAGATGGGCGACAACTGCAACTCGGAATGGTCGCTGACGTGGTGATTAAGCTAGGACCACCGATGATTAAATCTGAAAATGCTCGTTTAAATGGTTGGACATTTGTGGATTTAAAACCTAACACGGATTTAGCAGGTTATGTTGAACATGCTCAGCAAGTGGTTGCTGACAAGGTAAATTTACCAGCGGGTTACAGCATCAAATGGACAGGACAATATGAATATTTGTTAAAAGCCCAGCAAACCCTGCAACAAATCGTGCCGATGACGATTTTGATTATTTTTGTACTACTGTATTTTATTTTTAAAAATGTCACCGAAGCGCTAATGATTTTATTGGTTGTGCCTTTTGCTTTATTAGGTTCGGTTTGGTTTGTTTGGTGGTTAGATTATGATTACTCCGTCGCAGTGGCAGTCGGCATGATTGCGTTAGCAGGTGTTGCTGCTGAATTCGGCGTGATTATGTTAATGTATTTGAATGAAGCGATTAAACAAGCCAAAGAAGAGCATAAGTTGAATAATCGCCAGCAGTTGCTTGATGCAATTATGTCGGGAGCAGTGCAGCGTGTTCGCCCAAAAGCCATGACGGTGATGATGATTGTGGTTGGACTTTTACCAATTATGTTCGGTGATGGCACTGGCTCTGAAGTAATGCAAAAAATCGCGGCTCCAATGATTGGTGGCATGATTTCTGCACCGATTGTGTCAATGGTGTTAATTCCAATTTTGGTGTATTTATTAATGAGTCACCGACTGTTTAATAAGTCGGGGGAGAAAAAAGATGTATAAATTATTAATAGCGGTTTTATTGTTTCATTCGGCAGTCCACGCAGACATAAAACACCCTAAGCCTTTGCAAGACCTGTTTGCACAAGCATTAGTTCACAGCCCAGCTCTGCAGATTGCAAAAGCAACATTAGCGATAAAAACCAGCCAAAAAAATCAAACGCAATCTTATCAAGATTGGGATGTTAGACTAAAATCAGAACTAAGCTATTCGGCAATGCTGAAAAAGCAATTTCCTAGAATCGCGAATAAGTTAGTCGGTAAATACCCCTTGTATCAGCCAGATATTGATAGCCTAGTGCAAGCAGACGATTATGCGGTGAAGTCGGCGGAGTTTGCATGGCAGGAAGCTAAACAAAAGCTTTTTATTGATGTGGCAACAGGCTACTTTAACTATTTATCTTTGCTAGCAGAAATCATTTTCTTAGAGCAAGAGCGGGAATCTTTAAGTGCTACTTTAGAGCAACTAAATCAACGGCTAGAGCTAGGACAACAAAGTTTAAGTAGCATAGCAACCATCCAAGCGGAGTTAGATGGCAATCAAGCGAACTTACTTGAAAAGCTGGAAAAAAAGTGGCAACAGCAAATTGAAATCGAATCTTTAATTGGCAAACAGGTACTTTTGCTTCCAATGACAATCAAAATCTTGCCAATGCTTTCGCAAACAGAAGCAAGCTTAGAACAGGCTGTTCAGAGCCACCCTTTGTTACAAAAAATACAGATGCAAATTCGAGAGTTGGATAAAAAAATAGCCTACCAAAAACAAAAAGACGGCGTTAAAGTAGATGGGTTTGTCAGTGGCGTTTATAATAATTCAAATGGTAATTTTTACGACGATATGCAGGGTATAAGCGCAGGGATAACGCTAGCACTTCCTCTGTATATTGGCGGAAGAGCGGTGGCGAACACAGCAGGTTCAAGAGCAGAAAAACAGCAGAAACAAGCCGTGTATCAACAGCAAAAACTAATGTTATTGTCCGTTGCTAAAACATCGCACCTAATATACAACTCAAGCCTAGCTAGAATCAAAGCCATCTCCTCCTCTATTGTTTCTTACCAACAAGTGATAGAGGCAATTGAAACAGGTATCCTGTCAGGAAAGCAAAATAGTATTGATTTATTAAAAGCAGAAAGGTTATTGAACAAGGCTAACAAAACTCTAAAGCTAGCCCGTATAAAAGTATGGCAAAAAATTAACCAATTTTATTGGAGTATTGGTCAAATTTAGAACCTTGTCCACAATTCCTATATGGATATTTGGGTACTAATTATTGGGTTTTAAATCGTGACTGCCACCAGCTAAGTTGTCTTTGTTTTCTCTCCAGTTAAGAATTAAAGCAATAAATATCCCTAGCATCAGTCCTAAGATAAAGCCAATTACAACCATCAAACCACGTTTAGGGCTAGATTTTTTCTCAGCAACAATCGCTGGGTCAATTATTTTAAAAATATAGTCCTGTCTTGTTTCTGCAAGCGTCATGCTTTTGGTGTTTTCTTCAATTAGGTTAAAGATAATTTCTTTTAGTTCAATCAGCTTTACTTTTTCAAGAGTTTTTCTTAAATAGGTAATCGTCGTTTGAGACTGTTGAATATGTTCCCGACGAATTTTTTCGTTTATTTCTTTAACCAGTTGATTTGCCCAATCTCTTGCCTGCACAGGGTTTGTCCATTCAATGCCAAGGGTAATAAATTCAGTTTTTTTATCTTGAGAGACACTTAGTATTTGTTTTGTAAATAGTGAGTAAGCATCAAATATAGATGGTTCATTGTCTGCTAGAACTTCCATTCCTTCATATGTCACTGTTTCTTTTTTGCCAAAGAGGGATTCTTTTATTTCTGCTGTATTAATTAATGGTTCTAGCCATTTATTAGAATCGGAATTCCAGTTTTTATAAAATAGCACTGGTTTTAGGTTGTTTCGATTAATAAAGTCGTAAAGAAATCGCTTAGATTCAAGTAAAGATAACGCTTCTTGCGTTAAATTTCCGCCACCACCAGAGGGTAAATCGATGCCTGCCATACTAGCCAAACCGCCATATTTGGCGGCTAAACCAGACATGCCGCCAGATTCACTGGAGACAGGCGCTAATAAAACTTCTGATTTATATAGATTGTCTTTAGTTAGAGAGAATATAGCCATTAAAAAAGCTAGTCCAAATGCCATTAGTAGCACTAGCTTTTTTCTTTTATAAATCGCATTCCAAAGTTCTAATAAATCTATTTCATCTTCTTCAATATAGTCCGCTCGGTCATGTGTTTTTTGTGTTTCCATTAGTTAAAGACCCCGACGGTTTTAAGGGTTGCTGCTGTGATGGCAAAGTTTGCGAGTATTTTTGAAACGCTTGTCCAAGTAATAAACGGTGAAATACTATTAACATCTGCCGGGACAACAATGGTATCTCCCGCAAGGATAGTAATATCGTTGTCACTATCAAACCAGCCGCCGTTATTGTATTTTTCAATAGAACCATCGCCATGTACTACGTAAATCGCATCGGCATCCGCCCGGCTTGTTAAGCCACCGCCTACATTTAAGTAATCTTGTAACGTTTGACCAGGCTCAAAAATAACCGATGCGGTTCTTGACACCTCTCCTGTCACCAAAACTTCACTTGATTTTTTAGGAATAATTAATTTGTCACCATTTTTAAGTTCCATATTGATAGTGGCATCATAGCGAGAACTCTCATTATCATTAAGGGAAATAACCAATCGACCGAGAGCAGGCGTGTTACGGATTCTATCAACCAGTGTTTGTCCCATGGTTAAAATTCCTGTTACTTGGTCACCACCTTCGTATAATCCAGCATCTTTTTTCATTGCAAGCAATAGATTTTTTTCCATATTGTCCGCTAAAAAATTCAATTCTCTTTGCTCTTGTTTACGCAAAGAGTCACGTAAGAATACTGCATTTCTAGGTTCCGCCCACTCTGAAAAACCGCCCACTCTAGCGAGAATATCATTAAGCGTTTCGCCAGGTTTAATGGTATAGGTACCAGGGTAAAGAACCTCACCTTGAATAGTGACTTGGCGTGAAGCGTCCGTCCAATTAGCAACCTGTTTAACGATGACTTCATCAAAAGGCATGAGCTGAATATTATGAGATTTATCTCCCGATAGCGCTTTTTCCAAGTTTAAAGTAATTGTTTCAACTTCTCGTTTTTGACCGTTGACTATTTGGTAACGAAT
>CAZQYD010000038.1:0-11130 GCA_964597465.1 uncultured Piscirickettsiaceae bacterium
ACCTGCTTTTCCACTAAAAAGTGCCCAGGGGGGTATAAAAAAACAGCTGTTTTTATACCCCCCTGGGCACTTTTTAGTGAAAAAACAAGCATTCTTAGCTGTTTTCTAAATCCTCTGTTTGTTTCGGAGTTTCTAATGAAAGTTTATCGAAGTAATAATGTGACAATGCAATCACTGCCAAGACTGGTACAAAGAAACTTACCATCGGAAAGACACTTAACAGTAAAAGAATTCCTAATGCCGATGTTGGTTCCCAGTTGGTTAGTCCGCTTAATTTTTTGAATAGTGGTTCGGGTAAAATTACTTGCCCTACATCTAGTACAACAAAGTATCTAAAGAAAAAGAATCCTATCAACCAAAACCAGATGATATTAATCAGCGGAATAAAAAATAACGGCAAGGTTAAAATAAATACTAATAACATCAACAACCCAAATTTGACCGTCTTCCAAATCATATCGGCAATCGATCCATGCCCTTGGTATTCAGTATGCGGGTAATGCTTGTCATGCACCGCTTTCACTAGCGAGTCGGTCATAAATCCGGTGATAATCATCGCGAAGAGTAGCACCAAATAACTACCCAAAATAATGCCAATCACCCCTGCAACAATTGCAACGGCAAAGCCTAAAAACCACAGGATAATTCCACCAATAATGGGGATTGCACCAATCGTTGTTTCAGCTTGTTCTTGCCAATGTTCAAAGTCTTGTACTAGCGGATTTTGGGTGATGATATCGCTGGTCAGTAAAATACCGAACAGACCATAACCTAAAATTGAAACTAGAATCAGCCCTGCCGCAAATGGAATAAATAAGCGGATTAAAATAGCGGGTTCTTTTAAATCAGCAAGGGTTTTCCAAAGTAAATTCATTTTTTATTTTATCCAAATCGTTTTAACATTCGTAAACTCTCGGATACCTTGTGCAGAAAGTTCTCTGCCATATCCTGAGTTTTTAATTCCGCCAAATGGCAAGCGAGGGTCGGAAAAGCTAGGGCTATTAATAAACGTCGCCCCCGATTCCATACCACGTGCCATGGTTTCTGCGGTGGCAGCATCACTGCCCCAGATAGAGCCAGACAAACCAAAGTCTGTTGCATTTGCTAAACCCAGTGCATGAGCGGGTTCTGAGGCTTTCAAAATAACTGCTACGGGACCAAAAAACTCATCATTAAAAGCTGGCATATTACTGGTCACATCGGTCAAAATCGTCGGAGCATAATAACTGCCCTCTCTATCCAACTGATAGCCGCCCGTCACAATCCTTGCCCCCAATTCAACCGATGCCATCACTAATCCATGTAATTCATCAAGCAAATCTTGTCTTGCCATTGGTGCCAAAGTCGTTTGTTTTTCCATTGGGTCGCCTGCAACAAATTTTGTTTCGATAGCTTGTTTAAATTTTTCAGTAAACTCATCTGCTAAATGCGTATCAACAATAAAGCGTTTTGAGGCAATACAACTTTGTCCCATGTTCAAAAAACGCCCTTGCATAGCACCTGCAATGGCTTGTTCTAAATTAGCATTATCCAATACAATAAAAGCATCCGAACCACCCAGCTCTAGCACTAATTTTTTAAGTTCAGAGCCGGCAATAGCTGCCACACTTCGCCCAGCAGGTTCACTGCCCGTCAAACTAACGGCTTTAATGGCTGGGTGGCGAATCACTGACTCTACCTGTGAAGCAGAAATCATTAATGAAGTGTAGCAACCATCAGGAAAGCCAGACTTACGAAAAACTTCTTCAATCGCAAGCGCACATTGCGGGACATTTGAAGCGTGTTTTACCACCGCTAAATTACCTGCGGTCAATGACGGAATGGCAAAACGAAAGACTTGCCAAAAAGGATAGTTCCACGGCATCACGCCAAGAATTATCCCTAAAGGTTGATAAGAAACAAAACTTTGCGAGGCATCGGATTCAATTGTTTCATCAGCTAGTTGACTGGCAGCATGTTCGGCATAATAATCACAAAGCACCGCACATTTTTCAATTTCAGCCATTGCCTCCGAGTAGAGCTTGCCCATTTCGAGGGTAATTAATTCTGCTAGAATATCTTGGTCATCTCGCAACACATCTGCCATGCGTCTTAGCAACATGCAACGTTCTTCAAGGGTGGTTAATTTTGCCCAGTCTATAAAACCATATTCAACTTGAGTGATTACGTCCTGTAACGTTTCATCATCCCAAGTTTCAAACTCGGCAAAAAGTTCATTGTTTGCAGGATTAATGGATTGCATCGTCATGATTAAGCCGCAATCGCTTCTTGTGCCCAGGCTGAAGAGCTTAGATAGATATTGGCAATTTCAGTTAGCTGAATACCTTCAAAGCTTAAATCCATATAGTTTGTATTGGTACTTTCAATTTTAGCCAAACAAGACAATGCTTCACCCATCAGTCCTTTTTTGGTCACCAAAGCAGCAACTACGTCATCAGAAAGAGGCATCTCGGTCACAATGTCTTCAATAGGTGATTTGAAAAAAGCACCGAGTGCGGAGAATAAACCAACTAAAAAATAACTGTCCTTATCAACCTTATGCCCCGAACTTTCCGCCATATTTTCACAAAATTTTGCACGAATCAATGAACTGACCATTAACTCTTTTGGTACGTCATCAATCTTGTCAAGCAAAAGCATATTGACCCAGAACTTTAATTTTTTAAGCCCCATATAACGCAAAGCATCGCTGATATTCTCAACTCGAACAGGAATCATTGACGACGGTTTGTTGACCGCAAGCAAGAGCTTATGGCTTAAAGAAACGTCTTGACTAACAATTATTGATAGTTCATGAAAGTCGGTTGCAGGGTCATTTACTTTTGCCATTAATTGCAATAGTGTCAATTTGTTACCAGCAAGCTTTTCACCGTTGATAATAACGGGATTGGTAAAGAAGTGACCTTTAAAATAATCAAATCCTATCGTTTTTAAATAATTGAACATTTCTTCTGTTTCAACTCGTTCGGCAATGACTTTTAGCCCTTTTTCATGCAAATCATTAATCATTTTCTTGAGCTTAACATCAGAAAATGCTTCGTTATCAATCTTAGCAAACTGACTAATGCCAGCGAGTTTAACGCTAGATTCATCATCCACAAATTTTTCTAAAGCAAGTGATGTTTTATCTGATTTAACGTCTTTTAAGGTGTTTAAAACCCCAGAATCTTTCAATACGTCATTGGGAATTTCTAACACCATATTCGAATCAAGTTCAAGAAGATTAATCGTCTCAGAACGAATAAGATCTTTGGGCAGCGAAATCATCGCCGTTTTATCTCCCACTATTGCATTAAAACCAACTTCTTGTTGTGTTTTAGTAATCAATTCAACAGTCGCATCTAAATGTTTTTTTGTCGGGCTTAGCCCTTTATGAAACTCTAATTCATAAGCAAACACTTTCATGTCCCTATCTAAAACAGGCTGTCTTCCAATAAATACATTTGGCATATCTTCTCCTCTTCAACTAATTAATACTTTAAAATACATTCTACCCTACTAGAACAGGTTTTTTAATAAAACGAATGACTAGAAACACCAACCCCTTAAAATGGCTACTCATTATTCCAATTCGTTTTTATCAATGGGTAATCAGTCCTATTTTAGGGCCAAGGTGTCGGTTTTACCCTACCTGCTCCCATTATGCGATTGAAGCGATTGAGCAACATGGCGTACTTTGTGGTGGTTGGCTAATGATTAAACGAATATTAAGATGTCACCCCGCTAATGACGGTGGTGTAGATCCTGTGCCTGCTTGCGGATGCAAAAAAGAGAAAAACAATGCAAACTAACCAAAATAACAACCCAAGTGATTTATCAGCTGATAAATCACCTAAAATATCACCTAACATTTCACACTACATCAATGCAGAAAGCAGCTTGATAGAGTTTAATAAACGCGTATTACATGCCGCAAAAAACACGAAATTACCACTACTAGAAAGGCTGAAATACCTTTGTATTTCAAGTAGTAATTTAGATGAGTTTTTTGAAGTAAAAATGGCACGGTTGTATGAAATGCAAATTGACCCTGCAGTACGTACGAAACCTGATGGCATTACCCCAAAAAATGCCATCGCTCAGCTTTCAGAACAAGTCCATAAAATTGTAAAAGACCAATATTCAACGCTTAACCATATTTTAATGCCCGCTTTAGAAAAAGAAGGCATTCGATTTTTAAGACGAAATCATTGGACAGATGAACATAAAAAATGGGTAAGAAACTTTTTTACTAACTCATTACAACCAGTATTAAGCCCGATGGGACTAGACCCGTCACACCCTTTCCCAAGGCTACTCAACAAGAGTTTGAACTTTATTGTTTCACTAGAGGGAAAGGATGCGTTTGGACGCTCAAACGGGCTGGCAATTGTGCAGGTTCCACGCTCGCTACCGCGTATTATAAAACTGCCTCCCGAAGCAACAGAGAGAGATAACGATTTTGTTTTTCTCTCTTCCATTATTCACTCAAATGTATCCATCTTATTCCCGGGCATGAGCGTAACGGGATGCCACCAGTTTAAAATCACTCGTAATACCAATCTGCTGATTGATGAGGAAGAGGTATTAGATATCAAGAGTGCTTTACAAGGCGAGTTATCTAGCCAAGGTTATGGCGGTGCAATTCGTTTAGAAGTGGCGGAACAGTGTCCTAAGCATATGTATCAGTTCTTACTAGACCAACATGATATGACGGAAGAACAGCTTTACAAGGTGAATGGTCCAGTTAATTTATTCCGCTTAAATTCAGTCCCAGATTTAGCAAATCGTCCAGATTTATTATTTACACCCTTTTCTCCTAAGCGTTTAAATAAGAAAAAAACAGTGCAGGGTGCATTTAAATTGTTAGCCTTAAAAAAAGAACCTAAACAACTGTTTGAACAAATTGCACAAAAGGATATTTTATTACACCTACCTTACGATTCTTTTGCCCCCGTCATTGATTTTTTACACACCGCTGCGAAAGACCCTGACGTACTTGCCATTCGCATGACGCTTTACCGAACGGGTGAAGACTCCGCGATCATCGACGCTCTTAAAAAAGCTGCCCAAAACGGTAAAGAAGTAACAGCCGTTGTTGAATTAAGAGCAAGGTTTGACGAGGGAAACAATATTCTGCAAGCCAACCATTTACAAGATGCGGGTGTTAATGTGGTTTATGGTGTGGTTGGCTATAAAACCCATGCAAAAATGATTTTAATTATTCGCCGAGAAAAGGATAAACTAAAACGCTATGTTCATCTAGGAACGGGGAATTATCATCATATCACCAGTCGTTTTTATACCGACTTTGGTGTTTTCAGTGCTAACACTAAATTATCAGAGGATATCAGTAAAGTTTTCCAGCAACTAACAAGCCTAGGCGACACCAAGGATTTAAATGTTCTGTTGCAATCACCTTTTACACTTAAATCTGGCATGATTAAGCGCATCAATCGAGAGGCTGAAAACGCTAAAAAAGGTTTACCCGCACGAATTATTGCCAAGATGAATGGTTTAGAAGAAAAAACCATTATCGATACGCTTTACAAAGCATCACAAGCAGGGGTTAAGATTGACTTAATCGTCCGTGGTATTTGTAGCCTACGTCCAGGTATGGCAGGAATTTCTGAGAATATTATCGTCACCAGCATTGTTGGACGCTTCTTAGAGCATCATCGGGTTTATTATTTTGAAAATGCAACCGACAAGCCTGAACTGTATTGCTCTAGTGCTGACTGGATGCGTCGTAACCTTAATTTTCGTGTTGAAACCTGCTTTCCTATCTTAGACCAAGACAATTTTAAACAAGTATTCAAAGAAGGATTAGAAATCTACTTAAAAGATAATGTCAACGCTTGGGAATTGCAATCAGACGGCAGCTATAACTTAAAAAAACAAACCAGCCCCAAAACCTTCTCTGCACAAGAATGGCTAATTAAACGGTACTCTAAAAATGGATAAACCACAGCATAAACCACACCATAAAACCGACGCACTGGATACAAGTTTATACGCCGCAATAGACTTAGGTTCAAATAGCTTTCACCTTATCGTGATTCGTAAAACAGATGATCAAATTCAAGTAGTGGACAGTCATAAAGAAATGATTCGTCTTCGTTCAGGCTTAGATGAGCAGGGCTATCTAACAGAAAAAGCATTTGAATCAGGTATTACTTGCCTTGCCAAATTTGGACAGCTACTAAATAACATCCCAGAAAATCAAGTCCGTGCCGTGGGAACCAATACCCTTAGAAACGCTAAAAATAGCCGTGAGTTTATAGAAAAAGCGGAAGATGCACTGGGGCATGACATTGATATCGTCACGGGTGAAGAGGAAGCACGTTTAATATTTCTAGGCGTAAGCCACGGCTTGGCAAAAGCCGATAAACAACATTTAATTATTGATATAGGCGGTGGCAGTACCGAGTTTATTATTGGAGCAGACTTCAAACACAAACACCTAACCTCAACAGAAATGGGTTGTGTGAGCATCAGTCAGTTATTTTTTAAAAATGGTAACATTTCCGACTTATCGGCTAGTAAAGCAATTAATTATTGCCGAAGAATCCTCAGACCCCACTCTAAAACCTTGATAAAAAAGAGCTGGGAAGAGGCAATGGGTGCATCTGGTTCAATTAAATCCATCGGCAACCTACTCAAAGAAAATGCATTGAGTGATGGAAAAATCACTTTAAAAGGTATGCAAGCGATTAAAAAGAAATTAATTGAAGCTGGCTCAACCCAAGAAGCAATTAATCGAGGGTTAAAAGGGTTAAAAGAAGAACGCATGCCAGTTTTTATTGGTGGTTTAGCAATTTTAATTTCCGTTTTCCAAGAACTCAAGATTAAAAGTATGCAGGTATCTGCCAGTGCATTAAGAGAAGGATTAATCTACGATAACCTTGGCAGACTCAACCAAAAAGATGTTCGTGAGGCAAGTGTTGCCATCCTACAAAACTGGCTAAAAGTTGACCAGCAACAGTCCGAACGAATTGCCAAAACCGCTCAACAACTACTCGAAAATTATCGAGAAAACGGCAAGTTAAAATGCGTCCATTTCTCTTTTTCAAAACTCCTCGCATGGGCAGCAAAACTGCACGAGGGTGGCATGTCCATCAGCTACAAACGCTATCGCTATCACTCCGCCTATCTAGTCAAAAATGCCGAACTCGCAGGGTTTTCACAACAAGAACAACAAATTATAGCGGCAATGGTACTTAATCACCAGGGTAAATTTAATAAAAAAAGTTTTGATGGTTTTAATAAAAAACAGCAACAAGATTTAATCCACCTGACCCTATTGCTGAGGCTAGCGGTACTGCTACACAGAGACCGAGAAAATGAAGATATTGACTGCCAACTAACCGTTAAAGACGAACAAACGACCCTCGCTTTCCAACAAAACTGGCTAGATGAACACCCGCTAAGCTACGAAGACCTAGAAGCGGAAGCCAAACAATACCAACCGCTAGGACTTGAACTTTTCATTCGAGAGCTTTCTTAACTTTTGGCATACTAACTGCTTCTTGATTTTCAACGTAAAGTACTGTAACAGGATAAAAGCATGGAACAATTAAGTAAAACCGTCCAAATAACAGACAAAGAAATTTTCTTTAAAGATGAAGATTTTATTGTAACTAAAACAGATTTAAAGGGAAAAATAACTTACTGTAACCGTAGTTTTATGCGGATAGTCAACACGCATTGGAAAAACTTAATTGGTCAACCACACAATGTCATTCGACATCCTGATATGCCCAAAACCGCCTTTTACAATCTTTGGCAAACCTTAAAAAGTGATAATGAATGGTTTGGGTTTGTTAAAAACATCACCGCTGATGGCGATTTTTACTGGGTTTTTGCCAATGCTACCGTTGATAAAAGAGATGGCGAGGCGATTGGCTATTACTCAGTGCGTCGTCCTGCCCCTAGGGAAGCTGTAAACGTAATTGAGCCTTTATATGCAGAATTAAATAGCATTGAATCACGCCAAGGCATGCAAGCCGCCGTTAATTATTTAAATGCTCTTTTAGAAAAACAAGACACGAACTACCGTGACTTCATTCTAGATCTTTATTTTAATAACACCATAAATACCTAGAGAAATTAATTATGAGCAATAAACATATTAGCAAAAATATACCTGAGTTAATTATATCGGTTAGGTTAATTAACGCTGGTTTTTCACTTATTATTTGGGCTTTATTTTTAATTGGCGTTTTGGGCTACGGAGTTCATTGGGGATTTTTAATTATTCCCGCTTTCATTAGTCTATTTGCCATTTGGGCAACCAACTTGCTTTCCCGCCCTATTTACACCTTAAAAGCAATCAGCGATATGTTAGCGGAAGCTAAAAAAGGTCACACCTATTTCAGAATTCATGACACAAAAGGCTTAGGCGAAGTTGGGCAGGTAGTCTGGCATTTAAATGATTTTTTAGACCTAATCGAAAGTTATTTTAAAGATGTTTCTTCTTGTTTTGATGCGGTTAAGAAAAACGATTTTAATCGCAAAGCGTTAAAAGCGGGCATGCCTGGTCAGTTTGGAGATTCATTAAAAAATATAAATGAAGCTCTTATTAGCATCAAAGATGCTTATGAATTTTCGAGAAAAAACCGTTTATTGGGTTCTTTACACCATCTAAACACGCAACACCTACTACCAAACTTTGTTAATAGCCAACAAGATTTAATGCAAATTTCAGAACGCTTAAATAAGATGGTTAGCTCTTCTACCAAAAACCGTGACGTTGCCCATAACAGCTTACAAACGGTTGGTAAAATTGTTAATAATTTAACCAGCATGAGCAGTTCTATGCAAACGATGAGTACACGCACCGATAGCTTAGAAAATTCTAGTTCAACATTAATTAATACCGTCAATGTTATTTCAGACATCGCTGATCAAACCAATCTTTTAGCGCTAAATGCGTCCATTGAAGCGGCAAGAGCGGGTGAGCATGGACGAGGATTTGCAGTGGTGGCAGAAGAAGTTCGTAACTTAGCAGAAAGAACCTCAAAAACAACCGAAGAAGTTTATAAAGTGCTGGAAGATTTTAAAGAAGAAACTAGACTGGTCGTACAACAAACAAAGTCACTAGAACAAAATTCAACGCAAATAAAAACTGAAGTAGAAGGCTTTCATAGTCAGTTTGCAGAAGTTGATCAACTCTCTAGTGAGATGATTAATCAAATCAATATTTCTCGAGACAGTATTTTTGGTGCTTTAATTAAAGTTGACCATTATTTATACATGCAAAAAGCTTATATGGCGGTTGAAAAACAAGGCAAAGGCGATGAAGCTGAACAGGTAAAAGTCAACCACCATAACTGTCGTTTAGGAAAATGGTATTACGAAGGTGAAGGAAAATCCGACTACTCCTACCTTTCTACCTACAAGCAACTAGAAACTTGGCATGCTCAAGTGCATAGTAGCGTACATAAAGCAATTGAATATAGCGAACTAGACTGGTTGCACAATGATGAACTCCTTAATAACACGATAGAAAAAATGTCAAGTGCCGAAGAAGGTAGCAAAAACGTAGTCGAACTTCTTAGTAAGATGATTGTTGAAAAACACCAATAGGGATATTTTTAGCAATCTACTAACCGTTTACTTTGCCATTGCAAATGGCCTAAGAACAGACAAAACGGCAACTATTTAGTCCGATATATTCATTATAGGCTAAACTTAATTTGACCCAATTTTCTAGCTCTGTTTCTAGTTCTTCTGGCGAGATATTGTTGTTTAAAACTAGGCTTAACCCATACTGAAATCTAACGCTACTTTTATCTTCAGCGACTAACTCGCCACCATCTATAAAAACTTTTAACAAAGAAGGCTCGTCTGGATAGTCAACAAAAGAGTTCCCGCCGTTTTCTTTAATTAAACTTGCAAGAGATTTATTGAAATGCTCTACACTAACGGGATTAAAATTATAATAGTCATTTAATAAAGAATCGCTTTTTTCGGTTAAATAGGCTCTCAAATCCTCTGCGGATTCAAAACCACTATCCTTCATTTTATAAACCATATAACTTTCTTTTTCACTAGCAATTGCCAGAGAGCTATCTTTTACCATAACCAATGCTGAGCCATCTAATATTTGCTGAAAATCTTCTAACGCTAACGCGTTTAATAATCGATTAAATTCCTCTATTTTCATGCCATTCCTTATCAAGTTACATTAAGGAAACACCTTAAATTTAATGTTGCAAATTGTACTCTAAGGAAGCACAGAATATCAACCTCTTAAACTCTCCATCAATAAGGTCATCCAAGGAGCGGTTGCAAGAATCGTAATCGCCGACATAAGCCCAGCCATGATACCGATACCAATTTGCGGAACGAACTGGCTTTGTTGTAGTTTGATGTCTTCTACTTGATGTTTAACAGAACCGTAAACATTAATTTGATTTTTTAGCAGGTTATTAAGGGTTTTTATTTGCTTAAACAGTAACCGCTGTTCTTTATCAATTTGCTCACGTGCCCGAATAGATTGCTCTTCAATTTCTCGAATTTGTTTTGCTAACTGACCAATAGATTCATCCATTTGCGTAACAAGTTTTTCGATTTCACTTTTATCTTTATTTAGCCATTCAAACTCGGGTGCAATCATGTCTGCCATATCAAATTGACCACCGGTGCCTTCTAGGGCTTTATTATCTTTTTTACGCTCGATTGCTTTTGCAAGCAAGGCTGCTTTTGAACCTAGCGGTGCCACACTTCTCATATCAAATGCCATTGTGTATTCCCATAATTTCGTCAATGTTTTGACTATTGTTTATATAAGTTCTAAAAAACAAACATGTTTTATGCCAAAGCCAAGCATTTTTTAAAAGAAAAGATAACCTTCAAAAGCTACCTAAAATTAACTTGTAATAATGGAACAGAATAGTAAGATAGCTCTATTCAATTAACGGGTTTTTTATTAATGCAAAAGAATGACTTTATTGAATTCATTATGCAAGCGGGTGTTTTAAAGCTTGGTGAATTCAAACTTAAATCTGGGCGTACCAGCCCTTATTTTTTCAACGCTGGACTATTTAACACCGGCGGACAACTTGCTAAACTTGCCAAGGGATATGCTTCAGAAATTATCGACAAACGCATTTCATTTGACGTGCTATTTGGTCCCGCCTACAAAGG
>CAZQYD010000039.1:0-1160 GCA_964597465.1 uncultured Piscirickettsiaceae bacterium
GCCACCACTTCAAGACCTAGACTGTTTGCCATTGCAATAATCGTCTTGACGATCGCCTTGCCTTCTTTAGTGTCTAGGTTCATGATAAAAGAACGGTCAATTTTAATGGTATCGACAGGAAAGCTGTGCAGATAGGACAGTGAAGAATAGCCTGTTCCAAAGTCATCAATAGACAATGCAACACCTAATGCTTTCAAGCCTTTTAGAACGCTGATGTTATGATCTGCATTGTTAATCGCAAGGCTTTCCGTTATTTCTAGGTCTAAATAGTTAGCAGGAAGGCTAGTATCTTCTAGTAGAGACTGAACATCTTTCATGAGGTCGGAATTAGAAAATTGTCTGCCTGATAAATTGACACCAATATGCAGCTTATCAAAGCCTTGGGCATGCCATTTTTCAGCCTCTTTAATCGCACTTTTCATAACGAATAAACCTAGATCAATGATTAAATCCGTACTTTCTGCCATTGGGATGAATACAACGGGTGAAATCAGCCCTTCGGTTGGGTGGTTCCATCTAACCAATGCTTCCGCACCATAAGGTTTGAGTGTGTCGCCGTATACTTGAGGTTGATAATAAACTTCTATTTCGCCATTATGCAGAGCCTTTCGAAGGTCATTTTCTAATACCAGTTCTTTTTTTGATTCGGCATTCATGCTTGCTTGATAGAACATAAACTGATCGCCTCCCGCTTGCTTTGCTTTACTTCTTGCGACATTGGCGTGAGCAATTAATAAACTTGCATCTGCATTTTTTAAATCTATCATACAAATTCCAATGGAAAAGGTGATGAATTGTTCTTGATTTTGAATGCTATAGGGTTTAGTCAAATCATTAAATATTCTAATAATCGATTGGTTGAGTTCCTGCTCATTGTTTGTGTTTTTTACCAAAATAACAAATTCATCACTACCTAGCCGTGCGATAAAGTCATGGTCTCTGGTTATTCTTAATAGCCTTTTTGCGACATTTGAGAGCAAAGAATCGCCATTTACTTGCCCAAGGTTATCATTGACTTTTTTAAATCGGTCGATATCTAATATAACGACGGCACTAATTTGATTACTAGGTTGATTTTTTAAATATTCGGTTAAGGTTTCATTAAAAAAAGTACGATTAGGCAATGCTGTCAACTGGTCATGTTTTGCTTGGTAATCAAT
>CAZQYD010000039.1:1260-11105 GCA_964597465.1 uncultured Piscirickettsiaceae bacterium
TCAGTAGCACCGACCTCAAATGCACGATCAATCGAATCTAAATCATCTAATGAAGTCAGCATTAGAATTGGAACGGAGCGGTTTTTTTCATAATTACGAATAGCTTCAGTGGTCGCATAGCCATCCATTTCAGGCATCATCACATCCATTAAAACAAGGTCAGGCTTGAGCTCTATAAAACGTGTGAAGCCTTCTCGACCATTATTAGCTTGGATGACATTAAAGCCAGACTTTTCTAACACTTTTGTAATGGTAAGTCGAGAAACTAGGTCATCTTCTACCACTAAAATATTAACGATACGTGAGTCATTAGATTTGTTGTTGATTAGCTTATCAATTGTCATCGTTGTTTGCCCTTAAACTGGGTCTAAAAAATCACTAAAAACGCGTTGTAATTCGTTCATATTGACAGGTTTTGTTAAATAATCATTCATTCCTGCTGCAATAAAACGTTCTCTATCGCCAGTCATAGCATTGGCGGTTAGTGCAATGATTGGTAGTTTTGTCTGCCCAAAATTAAGTTCTCTAATTTGTTTAGTAGCTTCAATTCCATTAAGGTTGGGCATGTTTTCATCCATTAAAACTAAATCATAGTCTAATTGTTGAACCATTTCAATGGCTTCAATACCATCATTTGCAACATCAAATGTAGTTCCTTGTCTTTTTAGAATTGCAGCCATTAACATTTGATTGGTTTTGTTGTCTTCAACCAGTAACAAATGGCCTTTAAATTTGGTAAAAACCTGTTTTTTCTTGATTTCGGTTTTCCCTGCAATTACCTCGACAGGAATTTTAAAATAAAAACAGCTTCCTTCGCCAATTTTACTCTTAACTTTTAATTCCCCGCCTAGCATATCGACTAATTTAGCACTAATCGAAAGTCCCAAACCTGTTCCACCATATTTACGGGTGGTTGAACTTTCGGCTTGCGAAAAAGCGTCAAAAATACTTACTTGTTGTTGTGGTGTTAGTCCAATTCCTTTATCAGAAACACTAATGGTTAGCACTGAAGAGGGTTTATCAAACTCAATATTTAAGTTAATGGGTTGATAGGTTTCACTAAATTTAATGGCATTAGACAGTAGGTTTGAAACGACCTGTTTGATTCGTAATATATCGGTATAAATGGTTGCAGGTAAATTTTCATCAAATGAAACAGAATAAACGATATTTTTTTGGCTAGCTTTGGCACGAAATAAGTCAGAGACAATACAAAATTCATGTTTAGGGTCAAACTTAATGGGGTCTAATTCAAATTTACCACTTTCAATTTTACTGAAATCAAGAATGTCATTGATTATTCCTAATAGCGAATGCCCTGAATTATCAATTGTGGAGAGGTATTTATGGGTTTCAGCATCAAATTTTTTCTCTTGCAGTAGGGGAATAAAACCTAAAATAGCATTAAGGGGCGTACGAATTTCATGAGACATATTCGCTAAAAACTCACCTTTTGCTTGGGTGGCAGAGATAGCTTTATCCTTTTCAATCGCTAATTGAGCATACATTTGTTCATTTTCAGTAATATCATATAATGTAACAATACGTCGTTGGTATTGTTTAGATTTATGGGCTGTGACATGAAAAATACTTACTTTACCCTGTTTTTGCATTTTAGCTTTATGCATATGTTCAGGATTTTCTAGTAAAAATTCTAGCCAATTTTTATCTTCAAACTTATAAAGGAAACCATCTTCTTTGATAAACTTCTCGCATATACAATCATGCTCTAATTTAAAAGCCTCTAAACTAGGGTAATTATCAAAATAATCAAAAAAACCACCACTAACATCTAAAATTTGTTTGCCATCACTGATAACGGTTATATTTTTTTGAGAGTCTAGTACGTCATTTAGATAGTCTTTAGTTTTTTCAACTTCCTCTGCGGCCAATTCTATATTGGTTGAGAGTCTTCTAAATAGCCACAATAGTATCAAGGCAATTGTAATCGTCAGGATTAGCTGTATCCAGAAATAGGTTTGCTTTGAACGCTTAGTTTTTGATATGAATCGTTGATAAAGAAGGTTGTTTTTATAGATAATATTGTTAGCATTTTCTTTGAGTCTTTGGAAGGTAGGAGCGATAAACTTTAGCTCTAGTTTTAAATCTGTAATTGCTGTTTGCAAATCAAATACATCTGTACTAAGTGCATTGTTCATCTTATCTATCTTGGCTGAAACTTTTATTAGCGCAGTATTAATACTTTTAATTTTACTGACAATATCGGCATTTTCAAACGCAAATTCATTTTTGTTAATTGGTTGATAGGGTATGGATAGTATACTACTATTTTGCTCTATATCATTTAGGTCATAACGTTCTTTAAACGTACCCCCTTGATTAAGGGTTTGTAGCAAAGAAAGAATGTTGCTCTGTGTTTTTTGTATCTCATTGAATAGCTTGTTTTTGGTATGTAAATTTGGAAAGGCAGAAAGGTGGAAGAAAGTAGATTCTAATAGATAGATATTCTGGAGAATTCCTTGGCTAATTTTATTCTTAACGGTGAGATGGAAACTTTGCTCTTCAAGGTTAGAACTCAGTTTTTTTGAATAGGCGGCGATTAAGATTTCAGCACCTAGCCCAAGCATAAAAATTAGAAATAAAAGACTAAGATTTTTTTTAGTTATTTTTTTTAAGTTAATTTTACTCATAACGATATTTTTATTCTACTCTAGATTTTGATTGTACATGATTGTTTAGGTTGAGTTTTACTTTTTAAATTCACTAAGTGCCTCTTTGAAAAATATTTTTGGTAAAATATTGATTAATATTTAGCCATAATTAATAAAGGATTCATAATGAATATCATTCTTTTAGGGGCACCTGGTGCAGGAAAGGGTACGCAAGCTCAGTTTTTAACCAAACAATTTAGCATTCCGCAGATTTCAACGGGCGATATGTTGCGTGCGGCGATTAAAGCGGGTACGGAAATGGGCAAGATGGCGAAAGAGTTTATGGATGCAGGTAAGCTTGTTACTGATGAGATTATTATTGGACTGGTAAAAGAGCGTATTTCGCAAGCGGACTGTGAAAAAGGTTTTTTGCTGGACGGTTTTCCTCGTACCGTTGCACAGGCGGATGCGTTAAAAGACGCAGGCGTTCCAATTGATGCCGTGATTGAAATTGATGTGCCTGATTCAGAAATAGTGAATCGTATGGCAGGAAGACGTGTTCATTCAGGTTCTGGTCGTACTTATCATTTAATTTATAATCCACCCAAAGTGGCAGATAAAGATGATGAAACTGGCGAAGATTTAATTCAACGTCCAGATGATCAGCCTGAAGTAGTGTTGGATAGATTAAAAATTTATCATAATCAAACCGCACCGTTAGTGCATTATTATCAAGATGCGGCGAAAGTGATTGCGGACTTACAATACATTAGCGTAGATGGTACGCAAGATATTAGCTTAGTCGAAAAAGATATTATGAGAGACCTTTGCATAAATGGATGCACAAATTAAAATGGCTAAATTGCCTACCCAATTTCCTATATAGGGATTTTGGGTCTAGAATTTTTTAGGCAATTAACCCTTCAAAATGTTCACTTCGAATTGCTTCAGACCAATAGCTTCCTTGTCCGATTTCGCATCCCCAGATTTTCAACTGTAAATAATCGTCTTCTTTTTCGATACCCGTGGCAATAATACTGGCATCTAAGCTTTTTACCATTTGAATTAATGCTTGCAACCATTGGTGGCTTTGCGAGTTGTTTAGTTGTGCTTGCAACCATTCTGCGTGAAAACGAAATTCTTGAATTTTTAAACCCGCTAATAAGTTAAAGTCTAAATTTTCTTTGCCCAAGTCGGTTAGAGTAAGTTGAAAACCATCTTTTGTTAGTTTGTTAAGTGTTTTAACAATGCTAGGGGTTAATTCTGCTAATGATAGTGATAATTGCAGTTGGCTTTTTGATACTCCAAAATGCTCTGCTCTTTTTGTCAATGAACTGACAATGTTGTTTTGTGATAATAATGCTTGTGACATCGGAACGCTCATCACAAATTGTGAATTTTGCTGTTGCCATTGACTTAAATAATAACAAGCCGAATCAAATAACCAGCGATTTAGGCTTAAAGCTTGGTCGGCATTCTCTAATAGATTTTTCCAATCAGCTTGGTCGGCAGTTTCATCTTGCCAGCGTGGTATAATGTTGGCACCGACAATTTTGTTTTCAGCTAGGTTTATTTGTGGTTCAACACAAGTAAATAGGGTGTTTGTGTCGATGGCATGGCTTAAACTATTGGTCTTTTTTTGTTCATCTTTGGTGACAATGTCTTTAAAAAAACGAAATTGTTTTTTACCGTTATGTTTCGCCACGTACAAGGCTTCATCGGCGTGTTTCATCAGTTCATTCGCGGTTTGACCATCTTGCGGATAGAAACCGATGCCAATACTGGTTGAAACGTGGACTTCATTGTTTTCTAAATAATAGGCTTGAGAAATTTCATCAATAATTCCTTGGCTAATTGCTTTTACCTTTGCAAGGTCATCATCCGTATCGGTTAGCAATACCACCAGTTCATCGCCACCGAGTCTTGCTACAATATCATCTTTCCGAACAGAAGAGACTAGTCTTGCGCAGGCGTGTTTTAGTAGTTCATCGCCAATGTGATGCCCAAAATTATCGTTGACTGCTTTGAAACCGTCAAGGTCTAAAAATAATAGTGTGAAAGTGGTTTCAGTTTCTTTGGCTTTGGTTAGGGTATGATTAATTAAATCTTTGAAGTGTGCGCGGTTTGGTAAATGCGTTAAGGCATCAAAGTGGGCTTTTTTATAAAGCTCTTCAGTGCGAGCTTTCACTTCGGTTTCGATGAAATCAGTCATTTCTTGTTGGCGTCCAGAAAACTTGCGTTGTAATTCAGAGAGTATTTTTCCTGCACTTAGTTTGTTCGCTTTACCAATAATGGAAGGCTTTGACATGATATTATGACGAGAGTTTAATTGTTGGCGTGCTTGTTGGCTCTCTTGCGTTAAGCGAACAACATTACGTTCTTTTAAATTCACTAAGTTGTCTTTTACCATTATCTATTCCTTTATAATAAGTGTCAAATTTCGAACACTTTATAATGACTTCAGTAACTTAATAGCAAAGGGGATGCCATGTCTGAGCAAACTATGAAAACAAATGTAATTATTGGCACAAAGTTTTCGCCAACCGCCACCAAAATGCTGTTGTGTGGTGCGGGTGAACTGGGTAAGGAAGTAGCGATTGAAGCGCAACGTTACGGTATTGAAGTGATTGCACTAGACCGATATGACAATGCCCCTGCTATGCAAGTAGCAGACAAATCTTATAAAGTGGATATGCTAGACGGTGAAATGCTAAAAAAAATTATTCGCCAAGAAAAACCAGATTATGTGGTGCCAGAAATTGAAGCGATTGCTACTGATGCACTTGCTGAATTAGAAGGTGAAGGTGTTAATATCGTGCCTACTGCACGGGCAACACAGTTGACGATGAACCGTGAAGGAATTCGTTGTTTAGTCGCAGAAGATTTGGCGGTGATGACCTCTAGCTATCAGTTTGCCGATAATAAAAAAGACTTTATAAAATCGGTTAATGAAATTGGTATGCCTTGCGTGATTAAACCAATTATGAGCTCGTCGGGTAAAGGGCAGTCAATTGTAAAATCAATTGCCGACATTGACTATGCCTGGAATTATGCACAAGAGGGTGGGCGTGCAGGAAAAGGCAAGGTGATTATTGAAGGGTTCGTAGATTTTGATTATGAAATTACCTTGTTAACAATTCGTCATATTGATGGAATTAGTTTTTGTGAACCCATTGGACACCATCAAGAAGAGGGTGATTATCGTCAATCTTGGCAACCACATAAAATGTCTGATACTGCACTCGCTAAGTCGCAAGACATTGCCAGAAAAGTGACTGAAGCACTTTGCGGTGAAACAGGGCGTGGCTTGTTTGGTGTCGAATTATTCATCAAAGGCGATGAGGTTATCTTTAGTGAAGTGTCGCCCAGACCACACGATACAGGCTTGGTTACCTTGATGTCGCAAGATTTATCTGAGTTTGCTCTGCATGTGAGAGCGATTATTGGTTTACCGATTCCCAATATTGTTCAACACGGCTACTGTGCATCTAGCGTGATTCTACCAACAGGAAACTCCAGCCAAACTAGCTACGCCAATCTTGGTGAAGCGTTAGCTGAACCTGATAGCCAACTAAGATTATTCGGCAAGCCAGAAATAGCAGGCAGAAGAAGAATGGGCGTGGCAATCGCTCGTGCTGACTCAATAGAGCAGGCAATCGCAAAAGCAAACAAAATTGCTGAAATGGTTAACGTAAGCTTTTAACCCATAAAAAAGCTATTTCCCGCTTAAAAAGTGCCCAGGGGGGTATGTTTTATGACCCCCCTGGGCACTTTTTATCGAATTTTAATCGTTTTTATTTGTTTTCTGCCAATAGGCGGCAAGTAATGAGCCTGATACATTATGCCAAATACTGAACATCGCACCAGGCAGTGCAGCTAGGCTGGTGAAGTATTGTAGTGCGAGGGCGACGCTTAGTCCTGAGTTTTGCATGCCTACTTCAATTGCTAGTGTTCGTGCGGTCTTGTCGTTATAGCCAAACAGTTTGGCAAGTCCGTAACCTGATGATAGTCCGATTAAGTTGTGTAAAATAACCGCCGCAATTAATGTCCAAACAATGTTGTTTAAGTTGTTTTGATTGAGTGCGACGACAATCGCAATAATAAGAACTATCGCGAACATGGAAAAAATAGGAAAGCTGGGTTGAATTTTTTGTAGCTTGTCGTGAAAAAAGTGATTTAGTAACATGCCGAACAGAATGGGTAATAAAATCAATTTTAATAAACTCCACAACATTCCCCAAACAGGTACACTGACTGATTCGCCAATGTAAAATAAGGTTAGGAACGGCAATAGCAAGACTGCTAATAGCGTAGAAACCAAGGTCATACTAACCGAAAGAGCTACATCACCTTTGGCAAGGTACGCCATTACATTGGATGCAGTACCACCTGCGGTGGTGCCGACTAGCATCATGCCGATTGTTAATTCCGTTGAGAGCTCCAACGTCCTCGCTAATAAAAAAGCGGCGAGAGGCATGATAATAAACTGAATCGACACGCCCAATAAAACCGCGAATTTTTGTAACCAAACGGCTTTAAAATCTTGCCAGCTCAAGGTCATGCCCATGCTTAGCATGACCAGCATCAGTAATGGCACAATACCACTTTTTAAATCGATAAACCAATTTGGAAAACTTAGTGCAATCGCACTAAAAATGATGACCCAAACTGGAAAAAAGTGGATTGAAAACAGTTTTATCATTATTCTTCAAACTCCATCACGCGGAATAATCTATCCACGTTTTGTTTGTGCAGTTCGTTGTAGGTTTTGAAGTGGCTGAATTGCGATTGGTCGATTTGCAAGGCTTCATTTAATCCACCGTCATTATCTAGGACGTTTAAAATTTCGGTGCGTAAAAAAACTAGATAATCCTTGGTAAAACGGGTAACGGTTGCTAAATCGGTAATGCCACCATGACCTGGAACAATTATTTTGGGTTTTAATGCTGCCAATTTATGCCAATCTTCAATCCATCCCTTAACATCGGTATGTCCTAAAATAGGTAACATACGCACATTAAATGCCATGTCGCCCGCAATGAGAATGCGTTCTTTAGGCATCCAAACCTGCACATCATCTGGACTGTGTGATGCACCAAGATGGTAGAGTTCAATTTGCTTGCCTTTTAAATCAATAGCGTATTTGTCGGTGAATGTAATATCGGGTAATACGATTGCAGATTTTAAAAATTTATCTTTTAAATTACGTTTAGCACTGGCTTCAATTCGGTCTTTATTTTTCTGTAAAATTTTGGCAGTATAAGCGTGACCAATAATGGTTGCTCCCTGTTCTTTCCAATAGCTTCCGCCTAGTGCGGCATGCCCTTGAGCATTTTCTAGCACCACGTATTTAACTGGTAGTTTGGTAATCTTTTTGATTTCTTGATGCAGGGCGGCGGCAAGTAAATAGCTTCCGCCAGCATTAACGACTAGCACAGCTTCGTCGCCAATAATAAAGGACAGGTTATTATTATGCCCTGAATTTTGATAGGTAGAGACCTGCGGTGCGCCGATAGCAGAATAAACATCTTTTGCTACTTTTTTGGGTAAATCGTACAGGATTGAATCAGGTGCTTTATCAGCAATATGAACATCTAGCCCTGTTTTTTGCCATTTAAAATAGCCGTCTTGGTAGTTTTTAACATTTTGATAGCCCATATCCATTAATGTTTTAGCGACCAACGGACTACGCAAATTTTGACCGCAATAGACCACAATTGGCGTATCTTTGGTTGGAAAACTATCTTTAATCCGAAACTCTGTCCAACCACGTGGCAGATTGATATTTTGAAAAACGCCAATAGTGCCAAACATATTCAATTCTTCTGGCGTTCGTACATCGATAAGTAACGTTTTAGGCAGTTCTTTCAGTTGTTTTTGTAATTGTTCGGTGTTGATATTGATGATATGTGGATTTATCTTTTTTAAAATATCTTCGCCTGTTTGTAAGGCAAAAGCATTAAAAGGAATAAATACGAGTAAAATAGTAATTAATCTTGTCATGGCAATATCCAATGATAATAGAGAGTATAATTTACTCTTTTTTAAGGTTGTTGTAAATAAATGCTTTGCCAAGTAAATCCCGAACAATATGCTAATCAGCTAGCGAAAAAAGAGCAGATTTTTCGTACGTTAGTGCCATCAGTGGTTAATTTGTCAATATTTGAATCATCGCCACAAAATTATCGCGCTAGAGCAGAATTCCGTATTTGGCATGATGGTGATGAATCTGATTATATTATGTTTGACCAGCAGACGAAGGAAAAGGTAAAAATTAAAGCCTGTCCGATGGCGTTGTCATCTATTGATGTGCTGATGCCAAAATTGATGGGGGCGATTTGCGAACAAGCCATTTTGCGAGTTAAGTTGTTCCAAATCGATTTTTTAGCAACCTTGTCTGGCGAGATGTTGGTGACCTTGATTTATCGTAAATCGATTAAAGAAGACCAGAGCTGGTTGTCGGCGGCAGAATCCTTAAAAACAACGCTTAATATTGATTCAATTATCGGCAGAGCAAGAAAACAAAAAGTTTGTTTGCCAAGAGATTTTGTAGAAGAAACACTAATGGTTGACGCTAAACCGTTTCATTACCAACAAATAGAAAACAGCTTTACACAACCAAATGCAGAAGTCGCCCAAAAAATGTTGCACTGGGCCAGAAAAATATCCGCAGTTGGCAATCAACAATTTGGCAAGGCAGATTTAATTGAACTCTATTGTGGCAATGGCAATTTTTCGATTGCATTAGCGGAATTTTACAATAAAGTATTAGCAACGGAAATATCAAAAACTTCAGTTTATTCAGCACAATATAATATCGAAAAAAACAATATTCAAAACCTAACCGTGGTCAAAATGGCAGCGGAAGAAATCTCACAAGCCATGGCGGGTCAGCGTGATTTTTTTAGAATGAAAGACGTGAATTTAAAAAGTTATGATTTTAAAACTATTTTTGTTGACCCGCCAAGAGCAGGATTAGACGATTTAACCCGTAGCATGGTGGTTAATTTTGAACGTATTATTTATATTTCTTGCCATCCCGAAACGTTAGCAAGAGACTTAATCGAAATCGAAAAGACCCACCAAATAGTCGAATCAGCACTATTTGACCAATTTCCTTATACCCATCATTTAGAAAGCGGTGTCTATTTAATTCGCAAGGAATTAATGTGAGACCTTTCCATAAGGAAACGCTTAACAACTAAGATTATTTTATACTGGTAAAAAGTGCCG
>CAZQYD010000040.1:0-8652 GCA_964597465.1 uncultured Piscirickettsiaceae bacterium
AAAGAAGGTGAAATTTAGCCATTTTAATTTGTGCATCCATTTATGCAAAGGTCTCGAAAACCTTAATCTGATTTTTGTGTTAATTCAGGTTCTTCAGATTGTTTTGTAGAAGCACCTTCCTCATCAACCAAGATCGATTGTGACGTTAGCTGAATATCTGCCATTATCGTTTCAAGCTTTAACTCCCAGTCATCCGTTAAACTTGACGAATCTTGGATAACTCGGCAGGTTCCTCTTGATAAACGGTCATCAGAAAAAAGTGTCCAATTTTTTTTCAAAGGGTCAAGGTGAGCTTCAACCACACTCAAGTCTTCCGAGTTCAAGTATATTTCTGTCGGTTTACTTTCAGAGGGTAATTTTGCAACCGCCTTTTTTAAAACTTCAAAAACCCAATCTGAATCTTTAGCTATTTCAACTCTAATAATTTTTTCTGAAATTTTAATAACCATTTTAACAAGGTTAGAAAACACCTCTTCTGATATTTTTTGATAAGGATGGCACATAAATTCAGATAGTTCTTGTAAAGATTTAACTTGAGGTTTTAATGCTTCTCCTGCATCTTTAAGTGCTTGCTTTTTCCCCTCTAACTTTCCTGCTTGCAAGCCTTGCTTAAACCCTTCGTCATTACCTTTTTTGTAGGCTTCTTCATAAGCATTTTTTTTAATCAATGATGTTTGCTGAAGGACTTGGGGCTCCACCTCTTTCCTTAACTGTTCAATGACACCCGAACGAACTTTTTCTTCTTTTTTTACTTCTTCTTGTGCTAGGTTATTTAGTGTCCATGTTTTTACGCTAGGCGAACCGACCTCTTCAGAGGTCATCAGCTTTGCCGTCGACTGTTGAGCTTTGTCAGTATTTAAAAGAGTATCAGAATCAGCAGACGACATAGTTTACACAAACTCCTCACCGCCGCCAGGCATCATTAGCTTCTCTTCATCAGCTAATCGGCGTACTGTTTGAATAATAGTACGTTGCGAGTCTTCTACTTCACTTAATTTAACTGGCCCACTTAATTCCAATTCTTCTTTCAGCATTTCAGCTTGACGTTTGGACATATTGTCCAAGAATAATTCGACCATTTTTTTATCCGCACCTTTTAGTGCAATTTTTAAGACATCAGACGGCACTTCACCGAGTAATGTTTGAATACCTCTTGGCTCAATTTCACTAATATCTTCAAACACGAACATCTTGTCTTGAATAGCTTTACTAATATCCTCATGCTCTATCGCAATATCATCTAATACTTTTGTATCAATCCCACCGCCGACAAGGTTAAGAATTTCAGCGGCTTTTTTCTCACCACCAATCGTTGCTAATTTACCGCCTTCTCCGTCACTCGACGCACTTTGCAGCACTGAATTCAAATCAAATAATGCTCTAGGCTGAATGGTTGTTAGGGTTGCGATACGATAAACAATTTCAGCTTGAAATCTTGCTGGTAAACCCGATAAAATTTCAGCTGATAAATCAGGTTCGAAATAAGATAAAATAATTGCCGTTACTTGAGGGTGTTCATTTCGTAGCATATTAGAAATGGTCGATGGGTGCATCCATTTTAACGCCTCAAGCCCTTTGACTTGATCGCCTAGCATCGCCGCATCCATCAACCCTCCACCGCCCTCACCTAACGCATCAAGCATTAAGGATTGAGCATACTCTGTCGGATTAATACCTAATGCATCCTCTCCTACCTCGGATAAGAAGTCTTTCATCACTTTTTTGATAACGGCATGAGAAACGTCTGATACCTCTGTCATCGCGGTACCAATTGACTGAACTTCTCTAGGGTTCAAATGTTCAAGCACTTTAGATGCCGTTTCTTTACCTAAAGACAGCAGCAGAATAGACGTTTTTTCAAGACCGGTTAATTCTTCATCGCCTTGCATTTCTTCGATTTCAGAATTTGGCATAATTTTTCCTCACTATTCATGTATCCACTGTTTTATTATGTGCGATGCTAACTTAGGCTCAGCAGATACAATTGCTTTTACCTTTTCAATCAAATCTTTATCCTCTTGAGATTCATCTTCTATCTCTTCAGCCGTTTCTTGGACTTGCTCATTCATCTGTTCAAGTGCTTTCGCTATTTCATCTGCATTTTCTAATTCATCTTCCTCTTCGGCAACATCTTCTAAATATCCCAAAGAAGACTCTTCTTTTTTACCAAGCTCGCGCAACATCGGTCGAATGACAACAAACACAAGAATCAGAATTAAAATACCAGCGATCAATTGCTTAATTAAATTCCAGAACCAAGGTTCTTCCCATATTTCAGTTCCAACATATTCTTCTTTTTCATAAATAAAGGAAGCATTTACAATACTTAATGTATCGCCACGACTTTCATCAAGAGCAACGGTATCGCTAACCAGCTTACGATATTTTTTTAAATCCTCTTCAGATATCGGCGTTCTAACTTCTTTTCCTGCTTCATCCGTTGATAATTTATCATCAATAACAACCGCAGCAGATATTTTTATAATGCTTCCTAATGAGTTTTTAATATGCAAAATAGTCCTGTCAATTTCGTAATTTTTAGTTCGTTTTTCTTTCGAGTTCTTTAGGTTTGGATCCTTTTCATAATCATAACCTTCTTCTGGTGCAAGACCAGCCCTCGGAGGCTGATTGGTTAATGCTCCAGGAATCCCCATAGGCCCTTCGTTGCGATTTATTTCCTTAACTTCTTGCTCTGATCTAATCGCTTCTGGATTTGGTTCATAATTTTCACGAGTCTGTTCTTGTTGAGTAAAGTCAAGCTCAGCCGTAACCTGTGCTCTGATTTTATGCTCGCCACCAACGATTGGAGAGAGTAGTTGAATAATTCTTCTTGAAAGCGTATTTTCAATTTGTCTTACATAATCTAATTGTTTTAAATTAATCGACATGCCACCAATTTGTTGATCAGAAGTCAATAAATTTCCGCGTTGATCTACAACCGTTACACTCTTAGGTTTCATATTTGGAATACTGGCAGAAACCAAGTAGACAACCGCATTCACTTGCTCATCATTTAAACTTCTACCAGGATATAGTTTAATGACGACTGAAGCAGTTGGTTCTTGCAGTTTTCTAACAAAAACTGAACGTTTTGGTAATCCGAGCATGACTCTTGCAGATTTTACAGAATTTAAACTGCTTACTGACTTTGCTAATTCCCCCTCCAAAGCACGATGGTAACGCGTTGTTTCTTTAAATTGGGAGATACCAAAACCCTGTTCAATATCTAGAATTTGATAACCCGTAGCGGCTTGTTTAGGGAAGCCTAAAGCGGCTAGCTTTAACCTTAACGCATGTACGTTCTCATTGGGAACAAGAATAGCACCTGACTTACTTTCAACTTGATAGGGAACATTTTCTTGCTCAAGAGTTTGAATAACCTCAGTCATATCCTTGGCGTCCATACTGCCGAAAAGAAGTGTGTAGCTAGAACTTTGCGACCAAAGCACCACTCCAACAGCTAAAGACAGTGTTGCCGCAAGAGCGATAACGAGACTAACTTGCTTTGCCACCGACAAGGTAGTTAAGTTTTTGATAAAAGGAGAACCAGATTCGGTATTTTCGCCCTCTATATTTTGCTCCATTGACGGCTTTTCAGGCATGGTTTATTGATTCTCTATATTGGCATATTTTTAATGTCTCGATAAGCTTCAACTAGCTTATTTCGAACCTGTGTCATTGCTTGGAATGATAAACTTGCTTTCTGGGCTTGTACCATCACGTCCGCCAAGTCAATATCTTCGCCTCTTTCAAAGGCTGATTTCATTTCACCAGACTTATTTCCTTGCTCTGCAACAGCATTAATTGACTGCGACAAAAGCTCAGCAAAGTTATTTGCACTCTTCACTCCCGTTTCTGCAACAGCTGGAGCAGATTTAGAGGCAGCTTCTGCTGCCAAAGAACGCATTTGTAACATCAAATTTTGTGTATCAACTTGATCGACCATTGCTGGGCAACTCCAATTTTCAGTAACGACTATAATTAGTAGTCATAATTATGACATAGTTTAGCTAAATTCAGCAATTGATATGCCAAATTACATCGCATTTTTATCAAACAAAACTAAATACTACCCCCCTGGGCACTTTTTAAGTGAAAAATACATGTTTTTGAACAACTAGGAAACATCCATTCCAAGTTCTTTAAATTTAGCTAGTTTATAACGTAGTGTTCGTGGGCTAAGATTTAATGCTTCCGCGGTTTTTTGTCTATGCCCATTGTTTTCTTTAAGCGTCTCAAGAATGATTTTTGCTTCTCTTTGTTTTAAATCTAACCCCTCATGCTGAAAATCAATATTTTTTTCTTCCACAACATCAACGACCGGCAGGTTAATCATTGAACTTTCATCCAAAAAAATGTCTGATTTTTGTATCGTATCTCCCGACATTAAGACCAGTGATCTTTGGATAACATTGTCTAATTCACGTATATTTCCTGGCCACTGATACTCTAACAATAATTTCATAGCAGGAGCAGAAATCATTGGTTCAACGCGATTATTGCCACAGTGACGCTGTAATAATTTTTCAGCAATGGTCGCAATATCTTTTTTCCTTTCTCTTAAAGGTAAAAGTTTCATCGGAAAGACGTTTAAACGGTAAAATAAATCTTCCCTAAAATCGCCCGCTTTAATTGCCGTTTTCATATCTATATTAGAGGCACTTAAAACACGTACGTTCAATGAAATACTTTTAATACTACCGATTCTCTCAACTTCAAACTCCTGTAATACTCGAAGAATTTTTGCTTGTAGCTCTATTTTAAGTTCGCCAATTTCATCAAGAAAAATAGTACCGCCTTGTGCTTGTTCGAATTTTCCAGGCATTGATTTTAATGCACCAGTAAAAGCCCCTTTTTCGTAGCCAAACAAAGTCGCTTCAATCATATTATCAGGAATTGCCGCACAGTTAATCGCAACAAAAGGACCTTTTTTATACTCTGATTGTTGATGGATGTATCTAGCCAACACCTCTTTACCGGTACCACTTTCACCTGAAATCATCACATTAGCATTGCTATTTGCCACTTTTTTTGCCATTGCTTTTAACTGAATCATTGATGGTTCTGCCACAACAAAACTTTCTTCATTAGATGCATCTCGGTAAAAGTATGCTTTTGCTTTTTCAACCAGTACATCTGCCTCAAATGGCTTTAGAATGTAATCAACCGCACCTAACTTTATGGCATCTACAGCTTGTTCAACCGTTCCGTATGCGGTCATTAATACAATAGGCAGATAGGGTTTTATTGCTCGAATTCTTTTCATGAGTTCGTAGCCATCCATGCAACCATCCATTTTAATATCGCTAAAAACCATTGCAATTTCATCATCTAATGCAACTAAAGCATCATCCGCAGAACTCACAGCAACCACATCGAAACCATTTAACTCTAAGGTATCAACGAGTGCTTCCTGCAATTCATAATCATCTTCTACAATTAAAATCTTAGCAATGCTCATTTATTTCCCTCAAGTGAAGATAAAGGTAATCTTATCGTAAATACAGTACCCTCTCCGAACCGATTAGAGACCCAAGTTTCACCGTCATGCGCTTCTGCAACGGCACGAACAACTGCCAACCCTAAACCCGTCCCCTGGGCTCTACTCGTATAAAAAGGTTCGTAAACTTTTGTCATTAATACTTCACTCAATCCCGGCCCTTTATCTATTATATTAAAATCAATTTTATTCTCACCAACCGCAGCAATCTCAACCGTTATTTCTGCATGAACATGTACTGCATCAATGGCATTATTGATTAAATTTTGTAACGCGGTTAACAAAGCATCAACGTCCCCAACAATCTCAAACGTTTCATCATAAGGCAGTACCGTAATATCACTCAGTGAATCGTTGATTCTAGGACCTACTGCCTGTAACAAAAGCTTAATCAACTCCCTTACCCGAATCGGCTTACTGAAAGATTTCCCACCTTTTGCGTACTGCAACATATCTTTAACTAGACTTTCTAAATGCCTTAAACTATTTACCGATTTTTTTACAAATTTAGTCCGTTTATCTTCATCCAAACTTTCTGAATCTAATTGTGAAATATACAATAATGCTGACGCAAGTGGCGTTCTTATCTGATGAGCCAGTGAAGCCGTCATTTCTCCGAGTGAATTCAATCGCTGATGACGATCAACATGCTGTTGAAGTTTTCTTGCATCGGTAACATCTTGAACAACCAAAATCCTGCCTTTACTAAATGAACTCTCCAACGAAACATCTAAAGATAGAGGTTTTTCTGATATTTGATAAGCTGATTCATCATGTGTTAGATAGGTACCTGCATCATTATTCGTCAAAAAAACATTATCTACCACTTCCGTCCAAGGACGATGTTTGGCATCTTTTCCAAATATGTTTTCAGCAACGGGATTCATTTCAACAACGAAATCTTTCACATCTAAAACTATTACCCCAGCAGGAAGAAGTGTTAACAGCTGCTCTAATCGTTCATCAACTTTTTGTTTTTCTAAGTGACTGTCTTCTAATTTTTTTTGTAAATCTTCAACTTGATTTTGTAGAGATTCATAGGCGATTGTAAGCTGGCTTGAGGTTTGATTAAAGAGTTCAAATGCCTCTTCAAGCTCTGCTAAACGCCCCTTATCTAAACTATCTAATACATTTGAATTAGTCATCAATAAATGTCTCTTATTAATCAGTTTAAGTTAAATTTTTTAATTTTTTCAACTAACGTCGTGCGATTTGTTTGCAAAAGCTTTGCCGCTTGTGAAACATTACCTTCCGTTTGTGCAAGTGCTTTTTGAATTAACTGAACTTCTACTTCTACTAAATAAGATTTTAAATTCAGACCATCATCAAGTCTTGCTTGTAACATACTACTTTTTTCAAGTTTAGGGCTAATTTTTTCAATGACGTTGGTGAGTTTTTCATTCTCTTCTTCAAAATAAAATGGTTTTTCAACGGATTGAATCAACTCAGCATTCTCTGGCACTTCCACCTGATATTTCGCAGGTAAATCGTCATAATCAACAGGCAATCCAGGAAAAAGAATTGAAAGTCTTTCAGCTAAATTACCAAGTTCACGAACGTTTCCAGGCCAAGCATATTGTTGCAATGCAATCATTGCCTTTTCAGAGATACTGGGTATTTCACGGTTCATTCCTTTTATTCTATCCAGCATAAAGTTCAACAAGTCCGGAAGGTCTTCTGCACGTTCTTTTAAAGAAGGTAGTTCGATAGGAAATACATTTAATCGATAATATAAATCCTCTCTAAACGTTCCGTCAGTAATATTTTTTTCTAGGTTGCGGTGTGTTGCCGCGATTACCCTAACGTCAGATTCAAAGCTTTTATCACCCCCTACCCTTTCGTAAACCCGTTCCTGTAAAACTCTTAATAATTTAACCTGCATTGCCAAAGGCATATCGCCAATTTCATCTAAAAAAACGCTTCCTTTTTCAGCCATCTCAAAACGACCTTTACGAGCCGTGATAGCCCCCGTAAAAGCACCCTTTTCATGACCAAACAATTCTGATTCTAGTAATTCAGCTGGGATTGCTCCACAATTAATCGGAACAAAAGCATTTGATGAGCGAGAAGACAAGGCGTGCAAGCACTGGGCAACAACTTCTTTCCCCGTTCCTGATTCTCCAAGAATAATAACCGTTGCATCTGTTTTTGCAACTTGCACGATTAGTTTCTTTACTTGTTGCATTGGCAGACTGTTGCCAACAAGATTTGATAATATTCCTTCAGACAATGGGATAAACCTTATATTTTGGTAACTACATTTGACAGTAGTATACTCTTCATTAGTTATTTATATAGGGTTTGATGGGTATTGTCAAAAAAATGACGTGTATTTTAATTAAATAGCTTCAAATTAGGATAATTCAAGTTATTTTAAGTATGTTTGAACGGCTTTGTTAGATTGCAAACTAGCGGAAAAATCCGCTTCTATTTTTGACATTTGCCCCTTAATGTATAATTGAATTTCATCGACATCTTCGATTAACGATTGTAGTGGCTTTGCCATTTTTTGGCTTTTACTCTCATTTGTTTCGGACAGACAAGCGTCAATTTGCAATGACCAAATCGGGTGTAGTGCTTCAAAACTTTCCCAGTCACTTTTTTTAGCATACATCAATAACAATTTAGATTGATGCAAACATTGTAAAAATTGATTCGTCATGACTCAAGACTTCTTAATACTATCTATTTGAGTACGAGAAGCCTTTTTAAAATTATCAGGCATTAACGACCAGGTATGTCTAATTTCTTTAACAAGTTCCGTCACCTCATCCAAGACATCTATATCATTTTTTGAACTTGCTTCCAACAGTTTTCGATTGATATAACTATAAAGACCATCAAAGTTTTCAGAGACTTCTTTACCATTATCCATGTCCAAGTTTGAACGTAAAGAACCAATAATCAAAACGGCCTTATTTAATTTTTCTGCTTTAAGCGGTATATCTTTACGTTGCATCGCACCTTTCGCTAATGCTATATTTTCAATAACGCCATCGTATAACATCGCAATCAATTTATGTGGGGTTGCATTTTCCATCCCCGTTTCTAAGGAGGTTTTCTGATATTGATTTAGGAACTTCTGTTGCATCATAACGTTCATTTATTATTCCTCACTAATTTGTTGATACCGCAAGCGACGCGGCAAGCGA
>CAZQYD010000040.1:8662-11055 GCA_964597465.1 uncultured Piscirickettsiaceae bacterium
CCATCGTACAACATCGTAATTAACTTATGTGGGGTTGCATTTTCCATTCCCGTTTCTAAAGACATTTGCTGATACTGATTTAGAAACTTTTGCTTCATCATGACATTCATTTATTCATTCCTCACTAATTTGTTGAGACGGCAAGCGACGCGGCAAGCGACTCTCTAGTATTATTCATATTGGCTAAAATCGTTTGCAATGCACCAAACTGTAAGCGATATTTTAATTCTAATTTGTCATACCTCTCATCAACAAGTGTTTTTTGTTCTGCTACCTCTTCTAGCCTATCTGCTAGGTTAGAAACACGATTACCAATTATGCCTGAATCTTTGTCCAAAAACTGATCAAATAATATTCCCAATCTATCGGCATAACCTCGGTTAAACTCTAGGCTTCCTCTTGCCCCCGTTGCTCCACCTTCAATGGTAAATTCTAAGCCTTTCGGCGAACCAGTCAGAATCGAATTAATTTTTACATCTTGCCCCTCACCAGCAAAAACGTATATCGTGCCATCTTTTTCTAGGAATCCTTGTACATCTTGCCCAACTGTTTCAGCGGTAACGCCAAGCCCTGATATTCCAGACGTTAAAAAATTACCCGATACTAACTCAAGTTTTGATGCCGAACCAAACTTTTCAGAAATCATCGTAAAGGTTTGCGCACCAGCATCATAAGCAACAGAAACCTTACCACCATCAGCCGAAATATTCGAATCATTATTAATGACTCGTGCAATCTCTTTAGCAAGGTTTTCTTCGGTATAGACGCCAGCGGTCAATGTCAAGTCTAACGACTCTTCACCATTTACCTTCACCTTAAAAGTATTATTGGTTCCATCAATGGTAATGCCAGCCCCTGCAACTGCTGCACCAACGATTTCCGATTTGGATGCTGCCGTATTAACGGTCAAATTATAACTACCTTCTATCGTATCTTCTGAAGACCCTGTAAAAGTCACAAAATTATCAGTAAAGGTCGCACTCGCTGCAAATAATTTGCCAACCGACTCGGGGTTATTGGATAAGGCTGTCGTTAACTTACTGGCATCCAAAGACAAAGTTCCATTTAATTCTGATTTAATCCCGATATCTGCCAGCGACTGAATCGACCCCGTTAACCCTGGAATTGCATCAATCATTGCTTCACGAATGCCACTCTTAACCGTTCTCAGAGCAGAGTCTCCCCTTAAATATCCAAGAATAGAATCCTCATTCTCTTCAGCATCTTTATCCAGTGTTTCATAAGAACCTAGTTCATCAATAATTTCATCTAGTGCATTAAACAATTGAACAAAATCTTCTACACTCTGTTGCAAACCTTCGGTATCTTCTGAAATTTGAATCGTTTTAACGCTACCCATGTCTGAGGATTTTAAATTTAACGTTACGCCATCAATAACATCTTTAATATTATTGCTATTGCTGTTAATCGTTAATCCATTGACAACAATTACGGAATCTTG
The DNA here is from genome assembly GCA_964597465.1 of uncultured Piscirickettsiaceae bacterium. GTDB lineage: Bacteria > Pseudomonadota > Gammaproteobacteria > Thiomicrospirales > Thiomicrospiraceae > Hydrogenovibrio. The sequence goes on from CAZQYD010000040.1 coordinate 10,125, forward strand.
TGCGGCAACCGTTTGATCCATATTTGCCGTAATCAATCTAGATAAACCGAGAGCATCCGCATCATTACCGTCTGTATCACCCGTGACAGAAACATCAATTGAATTTCCAGCCCCCGAGTTTGTTGCTGAAAACATTAATTTATATCCCGTTCCAACATTGACAATCGATGCATTCACACCTATCCCAGCACTATTTACCGCATTTTGAATGCCTGTTAAGGTGTTATTGGACGCACCAATCGTAATAGTAGATGCTGCGCCACCAACATTAAACACAAGATCTCCACCCCCTACAACCGTCGTTGAAGAGGCAAATTCAGTTTGGCTGGCTAGAGTATGTGAGGTAGCAAGACTTTGCACTTCCACTTGGTAAAGACCGTTATTGGGTTTACCCGTAATAGTTGTACCGATAACGGTTTCATCAGAAGAGTTAGCTGATTTTTTTTGGAAATTGGCAATATCGGTCAGTGTTGTTACTTGGTCTTTAAAAGCATTAAAAGCAAATTGCAGGGTATCAAACCCAGATAAAGTTCGATTGTATTTTGTTTCTGAACGCTCAAGATTCGCACGTTTAGAAGAAACATCTGCTTCTGCAAGAATTTTTGAAGTTTTTCCTACATCAAAACTGCTCGCACCCATAGAATTTAATATCTGATTCCCAATATTATTATCCATAATGTTTCTCCTAATCCTTTCCCAATGAAGACATTCTACCTAATATCTTACTACTCACCTTATCTATCGGCAAAATTGATAAAAACTTTAAACTATTTACCAACCCGATAGAGACAAACACATTTTGTACCACAAACAAAAAAGCCCTTAATTTTTTTTAAAATTAAGGGCTTTTTTAAGGAAACACTTAATAACTAAATACTACTGAAGCAAAGCCAATACATTTTGTGTAGCCTGATTAGCTTGTGACAACATA
>CAZQYD010000041.1:0-10455 GCA_964597465.1 uncultured Piscirickettsiaceae bacterium
AATATCGGCACTTTTTACCAGTATAAAATAATCTTAGTTGTTAAGCGTTTCCTTTAACAGTGATACCTTAATCGGTTTATCAGTCGTCGCTATTTGCTCATTAGGCGTTGAGCAGGCGGTTAGTAAAATAATGCCCGTTAAAATTATGAATATGTGCTTCATGATGATGCTCTTTTTTTAAAATGATGCAGAGGTTGAAATAAACAGGTTCACAGAGCTAACATTAATATCTTGTGTATTAGTAGATGATCTAAATAAGTTTGCCTCTCCTGAACCTCTTGAATAATTGATACCGACGGTTATATTGGAACTTTTGGTGTAACGAGTGGCTGAAAAAGCACCACCAATAAAGTTTACATGGTCTACCTTGTCATTTACGACATCATTAGAGGAATTAGCATTATTGGTGTATAAACCGCCTCTAATTGCAACTGTTGGGTTGAAAAAGTATTCTGCAGCCCCTGCGATATTCCATGTCGAATTATAGGTGTCGGTTGCTGAAGCGTAGCTAAAGTCAGCGGTATAAAGTAAAGCATCGCTTGCAAAGTAGGCGGCACCTAAATTAACTTCCACAGGCAAGTCATTTTTTGAGGTATCGTTTAAACCGATATTTTGATTTAAGATATCGGTGTTACTCATTTCTGTAAATTTATCATTTGCCTCATCATATTTAAAGCAACCTTCTGTTGAGCAGAGGTTTTGGTCAATTCTGGACTGTGGGCTTTCACTTAACATAAAAGTCGTTTGCACCATTAAACCTAAAGAAAGCTTTTCGGCGGGCGACCACATTAAGCCTAAGCGAGGCTGGATACCAAACTCTTCTGACTGAACTTTTTGATAATAGGAGTCTTCTAATACCGTAACCGCATTCGTTCCACTAGATATTCCTTGGATAATAGACTTCATTTTTAAGGTTTGTTCTTTTTTTCGCATATAGGCGTAAAGCGTTGCTCCAAATGAAATTTCGTTTGAAAGCGGTGTTGCAAAGCTGATACCTGCAAGGGTCGTGGTATCTTGGTTGTTATAATCAATCGCCTGCTTGGTGATGGCGTTATTGGCATTGGCTTTAAAGGTTTCTTCAGTACCATTTGATAACTTATAGCTTGCACCATTATTAATTAATCGTTGTGAAGCTTCTAGGTTACTGAAGCTATCTGACTGGTCTTCAATTTCATAGTTTGGAATCGCAATTGAAAAGCCAATAGAAGAGTCTCCAATTGGTTGCACTACGCCAAAATAGTTTGCAACCATGCCTGAAGAGGTACGTGTCCATTTTTGACCAGGGTTAGCTTTAGTGATTCCCTTGTAGGTGGTGGTTTTATGATTGAAAGCATTCACCGAGCCAGAAATTTTTGGCTTACTGGCGTAAACAACACCAGCAGGGTTATAATATAACCCAGAAGAATCATCGGCAATCGCGGTGTAAGCACCTGCTAATCCAGTCGCCCTATCACCGACAAGAATATCTTTATAATGGTATTGGTCGGCTAAAACCGATTGGGGTAATAATAAGCCAGTAATTGCTAGTATCAACGTTTTTAAAATGAGTGGGTTATTTGTTTGCATTAAATCTCTCCTCAAGTGTCGGTTGTTGTAGTTTGTCTAATTGATGTTGTTTAAGTAGTTTATCCATTTTATTTGCTCTAATCTCTAAAGACGGATGCGTTGCCTTTAAGGTTTTCACTTGTCCGTCAAGTTTTGCTATGCGTTTAAAGTATCGGCTTAACGCTGTAGGATCGTAGCCTGTGTTAGTTGCTAACCAAATACCAGTGGCATCTGCTTCAAATTCGTCTTTATGCGATTGCAGTCCTTTATTGAATAGAATTTCAAGCGTTTCATCAATCGCCTCCTGAAATGCTTGCACTGAAGATGCCCCACCGCCTGTTAAAATGGCAGTAAACCCTTGTTCTGGGCTGGCTTTATTGCTTCTAATGCCGACTTGCTTTACATAGTGGCGTTTTTCAATGTGAGCAATCTCATGTGCCAAAATACCGGCCAGTTCAGACTCATCTTTTACTTGGTTTAATGCTCCAGTAGTAATAAATACATAGCCGCCAGGAACCGCAAAGGCATTGATGTCGTCGGATTGTATGACCATGAATCGGTAAGAAAGTTCGGAACGAACACTACTTCTAGCAACTAGCTGTCCGACTTTATTGACGTATTTATTTAGATTATCGTCTTTAATAATCTTAAATTTACCAGCAATTTTACTGGCAAGCTCTTTACCAAAAATTATTTCTGCTTCAATATCGTCTCTTGAATAGGCGGGCTCAGCGGAGCTACTGTTTAATCTTTCTCTGTGTTCAATTTGTTTTTCTATATAGTTGTTTTTACTCTCTGCATAAGAAGTTTGGAAAAAACTTGTTGCAATGAGTGTTGACAGGGTAAAAATAGCGGGTAGTTTTTTCATTATTTTTCTCTCTGTACTGGTTCTGCAAATTTATCTAATTCAGTATCGGAAATGGCAAAAGATTCCATATAGCGAACAGCTTTTACATCAATAGGTAGATCGCTGGTACTTGCACTGGCTTTAGAGGCTAAGCCGCGCGCCGCCGCCGCCGTGGTAATTGCCGAGGTTCTGCGGTGAATATTCTTGAGTTGATTGTTTTTTTCGCCCGTTAATACGCTTGCTCTATCAGTTGGTGGTTTAGCATTAGTTAAAAATTTTGAAACCCAGCCAGATGTGGCATCGTCTGTTTTGACCTTTAACCAAGTGCCTTTTTTGCCAGAAATACTTAATTTAGTACCCTTACTAAGTTTTTTAATCAGTTCCGCTTTAAAACTTGGCTTGTCTAGCAATTTAGCATTGATACTTGAAACATAGCGAATGTCTGCTGTTGCCGTTGCTGTATAGCCTATTAATGTTAATAATAAAACTATCAGACTGAGTGGGTAGATGTTTTTTGAATCCATTATGCTTAACGTCCTTTGTAAAGTCAGAAGTTTTTTATCTTGAATATAGTTTAACCTATTTTTAAGCTTGCATTATGTGATAGGAATCACATAAAATGCTAAATGCTTAATTTAATTAATAAAGACGCAATTAAATATGAATAGTATTATCTCTTCAACCTTAAAAAAAATTTTTCCTGCGTTAGAAAAAGCAGAGATTGAATCTTTATATAAAGATTCTACTCAAATTCAATGCCCTGCTAAAACGTATATTACCGGTCCGAATGATGATGACTATTCCCTCTATATTTGTTTAGTTGGTATTGTTAAGGTTAATTATGAATCGATTAACGGTGAAGAATTGAGCATTATTTATTTAAAAAAAGGTGATATTTTTGGTGAGCTGTCAGCGATTGATGGAGAGGAAAGGTCAGCAAGTTGCATTGCGAAAACCGACTGTACGCTGTTGAAGGTTCCGAGTAGAGTGGTACGTCATCTTCTGGATACCAATAAAAACTTTAATCGAGCCATTCTAGCGGTTTTGATTCAACGTATTCGAGATACCGATGCGAAGCTGTTTTCGGTCGGTCGCAATTCTTCAGCACAAATTATTGGTGAAGAATTAATTAAATTGGCAAAATTAGCGGATGGAATTAGCGATATAGGTGAAGTTCCTTTTATCCCAAGACACCAAGAGTTAGCATTATTAGCGATTGTTTCCCGCGAGCAAACTACTCGAACCATGAATAAATTCAAAAAAGAAGGTTTGATAGTCAAGGAAGATGGACGGCTTATCATTCCTTCAATCGAAAAACTACAAGCGTTTATTGTTTAGAAAACACTTAATCAGTTGTTAAGCGGTTCCTTGATGTATAATCTTTGGTTGTTTTTTTGAATTAGATAAAATTTTATGAGCTTCTTAACCTTTAACTTGCCAATCATTGTTTTGTTACCTTTTGTAGCAGCTATTTTTGCGGCTTGGGCATCTACTTTTAATCGACTAGCTTCTGCTTGGCTTGCCGCTATTGTTACTATTTTAGCGATTATTCTTTTGTTACCTTCTTTAGAAATGGTGTTTGCGGGCGAAACATTAATTCAGACCTGGTCATGGATACCTGCAATCGGGTTAGAGTTCGCTTTTCGTCTTGATGGTCTAGCATTATTGTTTGCCCTGCTTATTCTGGTCATCGGGCTATTAGTTATTATTTACGCTCGTTATTACTTATCTAGTAAAGATAAAATGGGACGTTTCTTTGCCTATCTATTGATGTTTATGGGTTCAATGCTGGGTATTGTGCTTTCTGAGAACATAATACAATTAGTTGTTTTTTGGGAGCTAACTTCCTTGTCATCTTATCTATTGATAAGCTACTGGCAACATCGTAAAGATGCTCGTGAAGGTTCATTAATGGCGTTAGCAATTACTGCTGGGGGTGGTTTAGCCTTGCTAGCAGGTGTGTTAATGCTAGGTAATATTGTCGGCAGTTATAACCTTACCGATATATTGGCAGTAGGGGATTTAGTCCGCGCCCATGAATTATATTTACCCATTTTAATCTTAATTTTAATTGGTGTATTTACCAAATCCGCCCAGTTTCCTTTTCATTTTTGGTTGCCGCATGCAATGGCAGCCCCCACACCTGTTTCAGCCTATTTACACTCAGCAACGATGGTGAAAGCGGGTATTTTTCTATTGGCTAGATTTTTCCCTGTATTATCGGGAACGCCAGAATGGAGTTGGATTGTGGGTGGCGCGGGTTTAATTACGCTGTTAATTGGAGCCTATGTTGCATTATTTCAGCATGATATTAAAGGTTTACTTGCCTATTCGACCATTAGTCATTTAGGCTTAATAACCCTTTTATTTGGTTTTGGTACGCATATGGCAGCCGTCGCGGCTATTTTTCATATTATTAATCATGCTACCTTTAAAGCGTCTTTATTTATGGTAGCAGGTATTATTGACCATGAAACGGGCTCAAGAGATATGCGGCGTTTAAATGGTTTGTTTAAATATATGCCTCATACCGCAGTGCTGGCTATTATTGCTTCTGCCGCCATGGCTGGCGTACCCTTGCTAAATGGTTTCTTGAGTAAAGAAATGTTTTTTGAACAAGCCTTGTCTGCTACAACGTCTAGCTTTGTGGATTGGGTTGTGCCTATTTTAGTTACCTTGGCGGCTGTTTTTGCCGTCGCCTATTCATTAAGGTTTATTCATGATGTATTCTTTAATGGTGAGCCTGTTGATTTACCTAAGGAGCCTCATGAGCCACCTAGGTTCATGAAAATACCAGTCGATTTTTTAGTTATTATGTGTTTTTTAGTCGGCGTTTTACCGATGATTTTTGTGGCGCCAATTTTGGCAATCGCTGTTGCTGGAAGCTTGCAAACTACCCCGCCTGAATATAGTTTAGCGATGTGGCATGGTTTCAATTTACCATTAATGATGAGCATACTTGCCTTAGTGTTAGGCGTGGTGGTTTATAGCTTCCGAAGGCGTTTGTTTATTTGGCATGAAAAAAGAATTGCTCACTTAGATGCCAGAGTTATTTATCATTTTGTTTTAAATTCTATTAATAAGCTTGCGGTAATGGTCACGAGGGTTTTTGACAAAGGTTCTTTGCAACATGCGATTGCCTGGATTTTAGGAACTGCTTTTGTGGCAGGTTTAATTGGCTTTATGTCTATTTCAGCACCGATACTTGGACAAAGAGAGTTGTTGCCGATTGATTTTGTGAGTGTTTTGGCTGCGGTAGTGTTAATTGTTGCCAGTATTATGACGGTCGTTTGGCACAGACAACGTTTGCTTTCATTAATCATGATCGGCGTGGTCGGTTTAATTGTATCTTTAGTGTTTGTGAAGTTCTCCGCACCTGACTTGGCCTTAACGCAGTTATCGGTAGAAATCGTTACCATTGTTTTATTATTGTTAGCTTTATACTTTTTGCCGCAAACGAGCCCTAAAGAAATTAATCGTTTAAGAATCAGTCGAGATGTCATCATTGCCGTTTTGTCTGGCGTGGGTGTAATGATTTTGGTTATGGCAGTCTTAACAAGAGATTTTATGCCAATTTCAGAATTTTTCCTCGCTAATTCAGTACCTGGCGGTGGCGGAACCAATGTGGTAAATGTTATCTTAGTCGATTTCCGTGGTACAGATACATTAGGTGAAATTGTCGTTTTAGCATTGGCTGGATTGGGTATTTTTGCCTTATTAAAAGGATTAACCTTATCAGCTCCCTCGGAGAATGAAGCAGGATTAAAATGGAATGAAGATAATCATCCAGTAATCATGCAAACCTTAACTCGCCTATTATTTCCGTTGATGATAATGGTTGCGGCATTCATCTTTATAAGAGGGCATAACTTGCCCGGTGGTGGATTTATCGCTGGTTTGATTGCGTCAGTTGCGATAATTGTTCAGTATTTGTCAAATGGTATTGGTTGGACAAACATTAGATTGAAATTTGATATGCACTGGGTTATCGGGCTTGGTTTGTTAATCGCTACCTTAACAGGGCTAGTATCAATGGGCTTAGGTTATCCTTTCCTTACCACTACCTTTACCTATTTAAATTGGCCTGTTGTTGGCAAATTTGAAATAGCGAGTGCGTTGGCGTTTGATTTAGGCGTCTTCCTCGTGGTGGTGGGTGCAACAGTATTAGCCTTAGTTCAGTTAGGTAATTTAAGTAATGCTTCGCATGAAAAAGAGGAGGTTAAATAATGGAATGGTTGATTGCTTTAATTATTGGCGTACTAACCGCGACAGGTATCTATTTAACCCTAAGAATGCGCACATTCCCTGTTGTGTTGGGATTAACGTTGTTAGCTTATGGGGTTAACTTATTTTTATTTGCAATGGGGCGTTTAACGATTGGTAATCCTGCGGTAATAGACGCCACCGCGAATGGTTATAGTGATCCTTTACCACAAGCATTAGTTTTAACTGCGATAGTGATTGCTTTTGGTATGACAGCGTATATCATTGTTTTAGCTTTAAAAGCACGAGGAGAGTTAGGTAATGATCATGTTGATGGTTTAAGTCTAGATAAAGATGAACAGCAAGATAATCATCAAGCAGATAAAACAACCAATACACAGGAAACTAAATAAATGAGTCATTTAGCCGCTTGGCCAGTTTTTTTACCTTTAATTATGGGCTTTATGGTGCTTTTTGCCAAAGCCTCGGGTTTACCATTACAGCGAACGATTAGTTTATTAGCTGTTACCAGTTTAGTTGCTTTAAGTTCTTACTTACTTAATGAATCTTTATCAGGAGATTATCAGGTTTATTTATTAGGAAACTGGCAAGCACCGTTTGGAATTGTATTCGTATTAGATCAATTGTCTGCACTGATGCTCACCATTACTTCAGTATTAGCATTAGCAGCGTTGGTCTATGCGATTGCGACAGATACTGATAAAAAAGGGGCACATTTCCATGTTTTATTTCAATTTATTCTATTTGGTTTAAACGGTGCGTTTTTAACGGGCGATTTATTTAACCTGTTTGTGTTCTTTGAAATACTGCTATTAGCATCGTATGGTTTACTCTTACATGGCGGTGGTAAAGCGCGTACTAAAGCAGGTTTTCACTATGTGGTAATAAATCTAGTAGGCGCAACGCTGTTCTTATTTGCAGTAGGTACTTTGTACGGAGTTTTAGGAACCTTAAACATTGCCGATATGGCAGAGAAAGTAAAATTATTACCTGAAGAAGATTTAGGCGTTGTTGCCGCGGCAGGATTATTATTGCTGGTTGTATTTGGTATCAAAGCCGCTTTGTTCCCGTTATATTTATGGTTACCTGCGTCTTATACTCATACTTCAGCCGCCGTAGCCGCCTTATTTGCCATCATGACCAAGGTTGGTATTTATTCTATTATTCGAGTGCACGGCACTATTTTTGGTGATGATGCGGGTAGCCTGGCAAATTACTACATGCCATGGGTGTTAGGGTTAGGTCTGCTTACTTTGCTACTAGCCGCACTGGGTGTGATGGCGGCGAGAGGATTACGTGAGCAGGTTGCCTATTTAGTGCTAGCCTCTGTTGCCACCTTGTTGGTTGCGGTAGGAATTCACAACCCTTTAGCGTTAAGTGCCAGTCTATATTATCTCATCCATTCAACTTTTATCGCAGGGGGAATGTTTTTGTTAGCTGACATTATTACTAGGGGAAGAGGTTCTGTTGGGGATACGTTTAAAAGTAGTTATGCCGTTCCTAGTGCGATTTTAATTGGCTCAATGTTTATGTTCGGGGCAGTTGCCATGACTGGAATGCCACCGCTATCTGGCTTTTTTGGCAAGGTACTTATCTTAAATTCAGCTTTAGAGCATGAGTGGGTTAACTTTATTTTTGCGATTGTTTTAATTGCAGGATTTATAATGATTATTAGCGTTGCTCGTACAGGCTCGTTATTATTTTATAAAATTTTGCCAGATAACGATAAACCGCTAGACGAGAGTGAAGAAGTTTCAACTAATCGTGCATCAAAGTTTGCAGTGATTGGTTTGTTTATATTTAGCCCCGTTTTAGTGTTGTTTGCTGGACCAATTACCAGCTTTACAGAATCCGCAGCGAAACAGCAATTTAATAGTCAAGGCTATATAGAAGCTGTTTTAGCCAAACAAGTTGTTTCTATGGGAGAGAAATAATGTTTAATAAAATATTTCCACATCCAATTTTAACCTTAATGCTATGGATTACTTGGCTACTGTTAAATAATACCTTTGCGGCAGGTCATATTGCCTTAGGGTTTATTTTAGCGACGTTAATCCCTTGGTTTACCGCTAGTTTTTGGCCAGAAAAAGTGTCTATAAAACACCCATTAATCTTATTTAAGTTTATTGGCGTCGTTTTATGGGATATCCTTGTTGCCAATATGATTGTTGCCAAGTTAATTTTAGGTGACAATAGAAAATTAAAACCATCCTTTTTCTCCATTGAATTAGACATTAATACACCGCTATCAATTAGCTTACTTGCTAATACAATTTCATTAACGCCAGGAACGGTTTCCTGTGATCTTAATAAAGATCGTACGCGTTTATTGGTACACGCACTTGATGTTGACGATATAGAAGAAACCATTAAGTTTATAAAAACACGCTATGAAACGCCGCTTAAAAAGGTATTTACATCATGATACCTTTGCATAAATGGATGCACAAATTAAAATGGCTAAATTTCACCTTCTTTCACCTAAAAACCCCCGCAATACCCCAGGGCACCTTCTCATTAGCTCCGCTAATTCACCTTGTAGCAGGCTATTACGCTTATTTTTTAAGTAAAATAAGACAAAATTTATCTCATTTTTATTCGCACCCCATTTATGCAAAGGTATCATCATGTTAGAGTTCGCCATTTTTTTCGGGTTTTCTTTATTAGGCCTTTCAGTGCTATTAAGTTTTATTCGCCTGCTAAAAGGCCCGGATTTAGCCGATAGAATTTTAGCCCTAGATACACTCTACATTAACGCGATTGCCTTAATTGTTTTACTAGGGTTGCACCTAGGTAGTCCGCTCTATTTTGAAGCGGCATTATTGATTGCGGTAATGGGGTTTGTCGGCACGATTGCTTTAAGCAAATATCTACTACGCGGGGATATAATGGAATGATTAAATTAATTTCGGAGAAGGTAAATGCTTGATTTTATTTTAGCGGTACTGATTATAGTAGGTTCTTTTTTTACGTTAGTTGGCTCAATCGGCCTGTATAAATTACCCGATTTTTATATGCGTTTACATGGTCCTACCAAAGCAACTACATTGGGTGTTGGAGCAATTTTAATAGCTTCTATTTTATACTTTAGTTTTAAAACAGAATATGTCAGTACGCACGAAATATTAGTCACAGTTTTTTTGTTTATAACAGCACCAGTAAGTGCATTATTAATGGCAAAAGCAGCACTACACGTTAAAACAAAAAGAATTAAATATGCCAGTATCGATACAAAGTAATGTCATCTTCGCTAGAGAATGTCAGAATCGATAAATGGTTGTGGGCGGCAAGGTTCTTTAAGACGAGAGGAATCTCTTTAGATGCGATTAAAGGTGGTAAGGTCTATCTTAATGGCTCCAAGCCTAAGCCAAGTAAAACGATTACAGTTGGTGATAAATTAAAAATCACTCAAGTGCATCGCAAGATAGAAATCGTGGTGAACGCGATAACCGATAAACGCGGCAATGCAGATACCGCTCAAACACTCTACCAAATTGAATCAGAGCAACTGAATCAAAAAGTTCCAGCAGCAGAGATGGCATTAGCTGGTTATCGGGAAAAAGGTGCAGGAAGACCTACTAAACGAGATAGAAGAAAGATTAGCAAATTCAATCAGTCTGGAGACTAGGTTCAAAATACGCTATTTTTCAGCTATTTATACCCCCTTGCGGGGTAAAAAGTGCCCAGGGGGGGGTATCAAACATACCCCCCTGGGCACTTTTTAGGGCGAAAATACAAAAAAGCCCGCTAAAAGCGGGCTTTTGATTTTCAATTAAGACAGTATCTTAAGGAAACGCTTAATAACTAAGGTTAGAATTAGGCTGAGAAAAAAGTGTCGC
>CAZQYD010000042.1:0-894 GCA_964597465.1 uncultured Piscirickettsiaceae bacterium
CGCACATTTTTTCTCAGTAAAATTCTAATCGCGGTTATTAAGTGTCTCCTTAAAGTTTTAATTCTTCATCTTCGTAAATATTTTCTGTTGGATTTAAATGTTCTCTTAGTATTTTTTTTAAATTTAGTTTATTTTGTACGGGTTCAGGTAAATCTGTAAACAATAATATTTTTTTTTGAATTAATGTATCAATTAAATCTTCAGTGATTCGTGCCATACCTAGATCAAGCTTTAAGATAATTTCTTTAACAACTTCATTGTTACTATCTTGTAAAAAAAGTTTTACATCAGAATCAAAAATAGATTCTTTTTCAAAGCCTTCAGTTTCTTCTAAATTTATATTTATAATTTGATTATTTTCGCGTTTAACATAAATCATTCACTTTCTCCTGTTTCAGATAGAACTTTTCCAAGTAGTTCTGTTAATCGATTGTTTTCAGAATAATCAACGGGACAATCTATTATGGTGACGGTATTTCGTTGAATAGCTTTTTTTAATTCTGACAGTAAATCGCTAGTTTTTTCAATTCTAACGCCTATTGCACCAAATGATTCTGCATATTTTACAAAATCAGGATTTTTAAAATCTATATGTGATGAACGTCCGTAGGTTTTTTGTTGTTTCCAATTAATTAAGCCGTATTGACTATCATTCCAAATCAAAATCACAAAAGGAGTATTGTTGCGTAAAGCGGTTTCAATCTCCTGTGAATTCATTAAAAATCCAGCATCACCCGTAACGGCAATAACCGCTTTATTTGGAAAAGCAAGTTTTGCACCGATTGCACCTGGTACAGCGATTCCCATGCTAGCGAAACCATTTGAAATAATGCAGGTATTAGGTTGCTCACATTTAAATAAACGTGCCATCCACATTTTATGGGCGCCTACATC
>CAZQYD010000042.1:904-10385 GCA_964597465.1 uncultured Piscirickettsiaceae bacterium
TCCCAAATAATTTTTTGTGGTTTAATTGGAAAGCTATCACTATTTGCATGTTTATTCATTTCATCAATCATCGCACTGCGGATTGGAAAAATATCAGGATAATTTTGTTTGGTTTCTAAGTATTGAGATAACGCAGTTAGATTACGTCCAATATTACCAATCAGTTCAACTTCTGGTACGTAGCTTGAATCTACTTCAGCAGATTTAGTATCAACATGAATAATGAGATGTTGTTGGTTAGGATTCCAAAGATTAGGGTGGTATTCAACCATATCAAAGCCGACACATAAAACTAAGTCTGCATTCGCAAATCCACCATTTTCATAATCACCTTTTTGTAAGCCAACGGTTCCCATTGATAGTGGATTTTTATAGTGTGCTACGATTCCTTTTGCCATGAAGGTATTGACGATTGGGATTTTAGTATGTTCTGCAAATTGAATAATGTTTTTAGAGGCTTTTGCTCTTACTGCACCGTTTCCAACTAAAATCAATGGCTTCTTAGCATTTTTAATCAATTTAGCTGTTTGTTCCATTAATTTTGAATCCGCTAGGGTTAAAGGAGTTGTATTAACTCTTAACGGTTTTTTTTGAATAATCATTTCGGCAATATTTTCGGGAAAATCAATAAAAGATGCACCTGGTTTTTCTGACTGAGCGAGCTTAAAAGCTTTTCTGACTATTTCTGGAATTGTTTCGGGTTCAAGAATTTGAATTGCATATTTGGAGATAGGTTTAAAAATACTAACTAAGTCAAGTACTTGATGAGATTCTTTATGCATACGATGGGTGGCAGCTTGACCTGCTATGGCAACTACGGGAGAATTATCCATATTGGCATCTGCTACGCCCGTAATCAGATTGGTTGCTCCAGGACCAAGTGTTGCTAAACAAACCCCTGCTTTTCCTGTTAATCGTCCATAAACATCTGCCATAAAAGCAGCACCCTGTTCATGTCGACAGGTAATGAATTTAATTTTAGAGTCTAGTAAAGCATCCATTACATCTAAATTTTCTTCACCAGGAATACCAAAAATATATTCAACTTGTTCATTTTCTAAACATTGGATGAATAGTTGTGATGCTTTCATTATTATTTGTGCACCCATTTATGCAAAGGTCTCATTTATTACTTAAATAATTAACGAGTTCCCATAATTTTTTACGGCTGGTTGCCATCGTAACGTCCGTTAGGTACTTACCATTTATAACAACAGCAGGGACACCTTCTGCTTTAAAAATATCTGTTTTTGCTTTGGCTTTTTGTACCATTTGTGCGACTTGAAAGCTTTTAAACATTTGTTTGTATTCTTTTGATGTAACGCCCATATCTTTAACAAAATAAGCTAATTCATCGAGGGTAAATATTTGTTGTTTATCACCTTGAATCGCTTTGAAATAGGCGGGATGAAATTTTTTTTCGATGCCTAATGCAACAGCGGTGTAGTAAACTCTAGCCATGAAAATCCAGTTTGGACTGTTAAGTACAGCGGGCATTTGGATAAAGTTTACATCTTTTGGTTTGGTTTTTAACCATTTATGCAAACTGGGTTCTAGGTAATAGCAGTGCGGACAGCCATAAAAGAAAATTTCAGTTACTTGTTTTTTATAAGGCGATATATCAACGGTTTTATCAAGTTTTTTGTAATGAATTCCTTCAATAAAATCAAAGTTATCATTAGCTTGAATTTGGCTAGTTATCGCTAAAAAACTAAATAAAATACCAACAATTGTTAGTTTAGAAGCTTGAAACATTATAGTTCTCCGTAAGAATGTAATCCTGATAAGAACATATTAACACCTAAAAAGGCAAAGGTGGTAATAAGTAAACCAATAAGTGCCCACCATGCCATCGGTGCACCACGCCAACCTTTTGAGGTACGTAGATGTAACCAAGCAGCATAATTTAGCCAAACAATTAATGCCCAGGTTTCTTTTGGATCCCATGACCAGTAGCCACCCCAAGCTTCAGCAGCCCACATGGCGCCGAGTACGGTAGCAATGGTAAAAAATGCAAAACCAATTGCGATGTTTTTGTACATTAAATCATCCATTATTTCAGGTAAAGGCATTTTTTTAATAAAGAGAGATTCTGGATATCTTTGAAAAACCTTCTCTCTAATTAAAAATGCCATGCCAATCATTGCCGCGATTGCAAAGCCGCCATAGCCTACAAAGTTAGCAGGGACATGTATTTTCATCCAATAGCTTTTTAAAGCAGGTACTAGGGGTTGTATAACATGGGCTTCTCTATCAAATGTATACCAAAGTAGAAAGGCTACTGAGACGCTGACTATTAACATTACAAAACCACCTAAAGCTCTCGTTTTAGATTTTTCTTCATAATAAAGGTACATTAATGCGGTTATGACAGCAAAAAGAATAAATACTTCGTAAAGACTGCTTACTGGAATATGACCATAGTCAAAGTTAATGATGTAAGACTCGCGCCATCTTACCATTAGACCAACAAAACCAAAAATGCTAGCCGCCCAGGTTAAAACAGTTGCAAGCTTACCAATATAATTAGTGTTTGAAAAAATATAAACAAAATAGGTAACGGTTGCCAGTACATATAATGCACTCATCCACATAATAGCGGATTGGCTAGAAATTAAAAATTTAAGAAGAAATGATTGTTCATTTGCAGATATTTGATTACCGTAATTAACATATTCCCAAATAGCTAATAAAGATAAAAAAGCAACCCAATAACTTAGCATCTTGACACTTTTCCAGTATCGACCTAACCAAATTAATGAGATAGCACTAGCGATGAGGATACCTATTTCATAAACATCTTTTAAATGTCCTAGTTGTAACCAAGCAAAAAGACTGCCTCCTAAAACAAATAAAATCCAAACTATTTCTTTAATAGAAAAAGGATTTGATTTTTCTTCTTTATAAATATTATTTAATGTTGTCATATTTTTACTTCTATATTATTTTATGTTTTATTAAGTTAGCAATTTGTTCAAATTCTTTTTGGGTTTCAGGTAAATCTCTAGTATCTTTTCCTGCAATGGTTAATGTTTTTTCAGTGTCAGAATAAGCTAACCAAATACGTTTTTGGCGTAAGTAAAATAAAAAGAACACCCCAATTATAAGAAAAGTACTGCCAAAATACACTATATTTTTTCCTGGTGATTTGGTAATTTGTAACCCTGTTGAATCAATTTGTGTAAAGGAGGTTAATTCAAAAAACATTGGCGGTCCGTATTTATGTAAAGCACCAATCGCGATTAATGCGTTTTCAAACCATACTTTATCAAACTCAGAAAGGGCACTATCATCCGAAAAATTAGAGTCTTTATTTAAAATAGTTAAATACAGTGTTTGCAACGCTAGACTGGTTTGCCCAAGGTAATAATCTCTAACCGTTTCTTGTTCTGCTTTAGGTACACTTTTTTGCACAAAAGAATTAATACCCTCAAAGCCTTTTTGTCTAAACAAACTTAATAGTTGACTTAATAAACGTATCTGTAATTGATAGGTTTTTTCATCTATATCATTTGATTTTGGCATAGCTTTTTTAAGAAGTTGTTTAGCATTTACTTGGTTATTTATCAGTGCTAAAAACTTAAAAAAGCGTTTCGTACTATGTTTTTTATCAGCGGGGATAAATAAATAACGGAAATCCTCAGCATTAGAAGTACGGACACCAGACATAAAAAAGAAACGTTCGTCTCGTAGAAAAGGGCTCATAAAGTTTTCATATTCCCAAGCTTTACCCTGTTCATTACGCACTTTAAACACCATGCTAGGACCATTATTATGAGTTTTTTTGCCCGTTTCTTTTTCTTCTAATTTAGTGGTAGGTACAATATTAAATAATCTAAAATTGTTAAATTCAGCTTTAAAAGTACCTAAGGGTGTTTTTAGCGTTTTAACTTTATTAACTGCTGAGGCTAAAGCAATCGAGTTAACCTCAGGGGATAATAAAGGGTAGACGTTAATATTAAGCAGAGAACCACCATCACTAAAAGAAGACTGGTAGATGGCATAATTTTTATAGTAAAGTGGCTCATTTACTCGAATAGTTTGTTCGATTGGCTCGGCTAATTCAGGGGCCTCAATAACTAGGTCGGATTCAAACGATTTTGGCATGCCTGTATCGTAGTGCTCTACACGGAATTCTTTCACCTTAATATTAAAAGGCAGTTTTTGTACTAGATATCCACGATCATGCGGTAAAAAAAGCACATTCGTTTCATTGCCTTCTACGATATCAACCGTACCGCGAAAAGAAAAATTATCTTCACCTAACCAAGATTTTGCAGGAATTTCATCAACAGGTATTGAGCGGGTTTCAGCAACTAAATCGCCCGTTAACTCACGCCATTTTAATAATAAATTACTGTCTAATAATGCACCAAGGCAAATAATAATGATGGAGGCATGGGTAAATATATAGCCTAATTTATTCCACCTTCCCTTCATTCCCGCAACGGTTATACCGTCTTTGCGTTGATGAATTTTTGTTTTATAGCCTTGTTCATTTAATAATTTTTGTGCTAAATCGCCATCAAATTTATCAAGTTGAATTGTTTCAGAATAGGGTTGTTTTTTATAAGAACGCAGGCTTTGATCTTCATTAAATCGTTTAATGTCTTTTAAAAACCTAGGGGTATTTCTGGTTAAACAAACCCCGGTTGAAACTAATAAAAATACTAAAACTAAGGTAAACCATGCTGCACCATAGACTTGAAATAGACCTAAACTATCAAATACTTGTGTCCAAAAAGGCCCAAATTTAAGAGTATAATCTTGAAAAGTTTGATTCTGCTGTAAAACCGTGCCTATTACCGAAGCAATAGCAAGCATCATTAGCAAAGTAACGGCTAAATTCATCGACCCGAGGAAACGCATTAGTATAGAGGACTTGATAAATGTCATTAAATTTAAAGAATTATAAAAAAGTAAAGTATACCTTAAATATAAAAATAACGTACAAATTTACTCTGCAAAGCCTTGGTTTTATAGGGAATACGTATTAATCGTATTCAGTAAAATTGTCATTATAATAAGCAATTTTGCTATAATCTAGGTAAAAATTATAAGGATTGTCATGCAACACCCATTATATCAAAAAGCGGAATACTTAAAATCCGCACCAGATTTATCACATTGTCCTGAAGATACAGGGTTTGAAGTAGCATTTGCAGGGCGTTCAAACGCGGGTAAGTCGAGTGCTTTAAATGTGATTACTTCACAAAAATCATTGGCAAGAATTAGTAAAACGCCTGGCCGCACACAGATGTTAAATTTTTTTAGCTGTGATGAAGACCATAAGCTAGTTGATTTGCCTGGTTATGGTTATGCGAAGGTCAATTTAAAAGTAAAAAGGGCTTGGGAAGTCGGTTTGTCTGCTTATATTGAAGAACGCAAAGCATTAAAAGGACTGGTGTTGTTGATGGATTCAAGAATGCCACCAACCCAAATAGATATCACAATGTTGGACTGGACATTTAGTATGAACCTACCTGTTCACGTATTGTTAACTAAGTCAGATAAGCTCAAAAAAGGTCCCGCTCAAGCGAGTTTATTAAAACTTAAAAAATTGTTAGCAGAAAACTATCCGCACGCAACAGCACAACTCTTTTCATCGTTAAAACGACAAGGGTTAGATACAGTTTGGCAAAAATTGGATGAGTGGATGGAATATGAAAGGGTTATAAAGGTAAAAACTAAACAGTAAATACTGTTAGACCTTTGCACCCCATTTATGCAAAGGTCTCACTGTTTAGTTGTTAATTTAGAGGCTTTTAACCTAAAAAGTGCCCAGGGGGGTATGTTTTATGACCCCCCTGGGCACTTTTTAGGTTAAATTGGTTAAAATATGCTCAAGGGACTTTAAAATACAAATTCAACGCCTATATTTGCCATAAATGCCTCTGGCATATCTTCAGGGTCACCAGATGCCGCTTTACCAATATCAGCAAAGTCAGCAAAGCCTAAATCAATATTCAAGAACCCCCAAGTAAAGCCAGGGGTAATGTAACTTCTTGCATCACCAGCTTGATTGGCTCGGTAGCCTAAACGAACGTCAGGAACAATGTATGATAGCCAGCCACTGCTTGCACTAGAGGCGTAAGAGATACTTGCTGTAGCCCATTGGTATTCCTCACCAACTAGATCACTGGTTGCATTTAAGTCATAAGACGCACCAAATGACCAATGACGGTTTTCAGAATAGACTGTTCCTTCAAGCCTAGCTTGTGGGTCTAGAGTGACATTTTCAACGAGTGAAATTTGGTTAGTATAGAATTTTTCTACATTACCTTGTGCATCATTTGTTAACCCTAGTTCATTGTAGTTGAAGCTAGGCGAGTTAACATTGATGACACTTAACCCGACCATGTAGTTTTCTGCCAGCCATTGCACACCCAAATCAACCCCAAATGCAGTTTCTGTATCTTCTGCATTGCTATGTTGTTCAAAATCATCAGCCATTTGTTGATCTAAGCCATCACCATCTGATGAAGCGGTTAGGTATTTATCAAGACTATTGATTGATTTAACAAGCTTCGCCTGCATATATTTCGCTCTTAACCCAACCGATAGTTGACCATGTTGATTTTGAAAAAATTGATTACCATAGGTTAAAGCGGCTTCAGTGACATTAGCTGTTTTAGCGTAGAGTGCTGCCTGTACAATTAGACCGTTTTCTATAATCTCATCGGAAGTCGCATCTGGGTTTGATAATAAATAAGAGGTGTCCAAATCGATTGGCTTGTTGCTGCTAAGTAATTTAGCCCTTGCGGTTCCTACACCAGATAATTCAATTCCAATACCACCAAAACTGCTATTGGCAATTAAGATTGGCAATGAAAAATTGGCATCTGCTTGCAGATAAAAATCATCACGAACATCTAGTATTAAATTATTCATTGCCACTTTTAAGTCATTCGCCTTATCAAAAGAGTCGGTATTACCGGTATCAAAGGCTTCAACCAGTGGTTCCACATCATTTGTATAGTTGGTATAAAGTTCGCTTAAATTACTTTGTTTAATTCGAATACCAGCCGTTATCCCAAAACCATAATTATTGTCTTCATGCAGGTTACCGCTTACCCATGCAGGGTTGGCAGATATAGAGAAGATTGTATGAGCGTTACTAGCCGCACCATAGCCTAAATTAGAACCAACAGGAACGGCGTTAGAGGCAGAGTTAGCTGAACTTGTTCCTGCAAGGATGATTGCCGTGATAAGTGAAAGTTTTTGTAATTTCATGATTGCTTCCTTATTGTTGGTTGGTTGATGGGTTGTTACAGATGAATTGTGATCTTGGTTTTGCGATACTATCAGGGTTTCCAACATCGTTAATGGCACCAGCAGATGTTTTTAATAAGGTTTTTCTTTTGCCATTATCTGTCACATCTGGGTAGGTATAGGTTAAACAAGTTCCAGGTATGCTTCCTGTTCCAAAGTCATTTGTACAAGTGAGCTGATTTTGATCTAGGTTTTTTAGCACGATAGGAAGGTTAAGATAGTTGACGTAGATAATATGTTTTTTAACAGGGTCTTGTCGCCATGTTCCAGAAATAAGCGTATCTATATTTGGATTGTTGGTGGAGTTACAGATTTTGACGCTACCATCAGGGTTAAAGTCTGCTAGCACTTTATCGTCTTCAGTGGAAAAGTCTAAGTAGTTGTTATTAAATACATCGGTATTAAAATCTAATGTTTTAGCAACCGCAGAGCCACCATTACGAATTGTTTCAGAAGCGGTGGTAAAATCGTTACCATTTGCATCATACTCTGGTTGTCCTGGTAGGTCTGTTTGGGATACGTTTTTTGCCTCATTTAAAGCATGTAAAAAATAGATAGAAGGGGTATATTCTGTAATAACATCGGTTGCTAATTCTGCCGAAAAAAGTTTCGCAAGTCGTGAAGGTTTGTTCGTGTAATCACGAATACTAGCACATAATTCCCCACCATAATTGATATCATTTCCTTGAGCTTTATCAATGATAGCATCATCATTGCTGCTTAACACGCAGTTTAAAAGTGTTGCTAACGTAGGAATATCGCCTGTTGCGGTTCCAAAAGAGTATTGATTGCCAAGCACCTCCGCTAATAAAGATTTTGCAGTATTAAAAACAGTGGTTACCACCGCCTGGTTTTTAAAAAGGTCATTTCCAGTATTGTTACCAGTGTTGTTTTTAATAAGTTCATAAATTAATGCAAAATAGATAGTAGGCATTAAATCTTTGCGTTCAAGTTTTTTCAGACCATTTGGCGTGCTTGACGGCAACAACTCTTTGGCGATAGCTTCCGCTATTTTGTGTAGTTGAATCGCTAACTTAAAGCCACGATCTTGTTCTGTCACGTGATTTTTGCCAAAATCTAAAGGATTATAAGTATTGAGGTTAAAGCCAAATGCAGATGCTTTTGTTGCGTTTCTTGAGAAGGGAGAGCTTTGTGGAGGATTTAAATAACCTTTTAAATAATCAGCATACTGTGATTGAACCGCCACAATCTCAGCAGCGGTTAAGTGTAATTTATCCACGGCAGCTTGAATGAGTTTATCATTATTAATTGCTTCATTACCAGAAGTAAGTGGCGTCACTTTTAAATCATCAGTTGTACCATTCATTAATAAACTCATCGCGACTTCATAAACTTGGGTGGTTAATAAATCAACACCGTCTTGTACGCGGATAATACCGCCTTGTTTTACGGCTTGATCTGCTTCAAGGCAATAACGGTAGTCAAATGCTTTAGGGCTTAAAGCACAATAGTTAGTCTCGCCATCTTTAGAGGTCGTAAAATACCCATCAGCGTCGGTATAGGCGTAGGGTTCGTAGGCGGCATCAAACTGTCCATTATTGTCAACATCAACATAAACCCTAGCAAAGGCAACAAAATCATCGACCACCGCACCAGAGAGTTGGATGCTGTTATCTCCCTTATCGCCACCGCCACTGTCGCCACCGCAGGCACTTAGCCCAAAAATAATAGTACCCACTGCTGATGCAATGAGCGTTTTTTTGAATAGTTTAGTTTTTTTCATGATACAGTCCTTTTAATGGTGTGCTTTTTTAAAAGTTAATTAGTCAGCCGACGATGATAATTATTTACTTGGTTTTTATTTTGAGGTTTTAAGTAATTCTGAATTCTTTTTTCAGTATCAGCCACAAAGTCACATTTTTTTTGTTTGGCAAGATTTATCAAATGATTATGTCGTTGCATTAAACTTTGAATGTGTTGCTTTTTGGCATCAGAGTAATTTGATAATACACGATTATTGGCTGACGTGCTATTAGAAAATAAAGCTAGTACCATATTAATAGTTGTCTGAGTTGCGAAAGACTGTTTATCTTGTTGTTTTTTTCTGTTTAGCTATTTCTTTCGCTTTTTCTTCAAGAGAGAAGGTTTCTGCATCAAGCTGTGTGCAATTTAATTGATTATCTTTTAAGGAACTGCTTAATAACTAAGGTTAGAATTAGGCTGAGAAAAAAGTGTCGCTATTTTTGCT